>JANNWD010000363.1:0-2290 GCA_031408315.1 Bacteroidota bacterium | reverse complement strand
TTTACTGCTCCTCCACTTAAAAATGGGTGGATTTTTGGGTATGCCTCCTTGATTAAGATAATAGCAAGAATCTGTGCCAATTTTAACATCAATGCTGCCAGAAAAATATTCAACCTTGCTGTAAGATATTTGCCAGTTTTCGTTTTTAAAAGGTTTGCAACTGCAAGCCGCTAAGAGGATTATTGCAACAAAAGCAATTATGTATATTTTATTCATACAGCATTAAAATTTAGTACTCGTTAAAAGTTATGCTTACTAAAATTCTTAATCCCAAAGTATTATTACCACTACAACAAAAAGTATAAATGCTTGAAAAATAAGTAAAGGCAGGTTTAACAAAATCAACTTCACATATTTATTTCTTAGTGGAGATGACTTCAATATTTTTTTTATTGATTTGATATTTAGAATGCTTGGGATAATGCTTGCTGCTATACCACCTACCAATGCAAGTATTACTTTGGTTGTTATTGATAGTTGATTAGTCAATAAAAAATTATAGTCTTCCAATAACAAACATGAAGCTGCTGTGCAAGCTACTGTAATAGCAAAAGACAATAGCAAATATCTAAGCCATGCTCTTTTCATTTTTTCTAAGATAGTTTGCATGTACTGTAGCCGCTTTTTGTTGTACTCATTACTTGATTTAATCTAAGTAATAAATATTTGCTTTAATTGCAAAATCACCAGTTACCTTATAGTCTTTATTTTGTTCCCCTGCATCTGTATGAAATACATTTTTAAGCATGGTGGTATTAATTTTTCCAGTAACTAAATACTCAATTCTGTTGTCGGACTTATACTCTTTTAACTTTTGTACAGCAGTAATTTCTGCGGCATCTGGTGCCACTGCTTTTAAGTTACGACCATCATTCAAATTAGTAAAGCTGGTAGCATCTGTTGGATATAGTATAAGCTCAGCCGTAGAAGCCACTCCTGCTGAGTTAACCCAAAGTTCTTTTGTACGCTTGGAAATATACCCTGTAGGAATTTTACATGGAGCTTTAAAAAAATTAGGTATTCTAAGCAATACCCTACCTTGTTCAAATCCTTTAAAGGTTATTGTTAACGAAGAATCTTCTAGCGCATAAGCTGTAGAAATATTATCAGCAGCAATGGTAAATTTTTTATCATCAATAGTAATGGTACAATACAAATTATCGCTTGCAATATTTTCTTTTGCTGGCACAGTATTGGTACTTGAGTTTGTAGTTGTTTGCGATTCTGGTTCTTTTATGTTGTTGCAGGCAGAAATCGTTATTAAAATAAAGATGAGTAAGAAAGGTGCATGTTTGATTTTAAACATAATGTTGCTTTTAAAGTGATAAAAATATTCTATAAAGAAATGATGGTAAACAACAAAACACAATCGCCAAACAGCTAACGGTTGTAATAAGGTTGTTAGTGGTTGATATAGCTAGTAGAGCTTATCTTTTGTTTGCTTATTTTTTTGAAGGGTATAAACTACTTTACCATTTTGAGTAAGTTCTAATATTTCAAACTGATTTTCTAGTTCATCAGTATTTGCTGAGGGTGTGCCATTTTTTAGATTATGTGCCTCTATTTTATTAAAAAGAGCTTGCAATTTTTCAGAAGTACTCTCCCATTTTATTTTAGCGTTTTCTGTTGTTTTGCCTGTTTCGGCTTCATATAAGCAGTCTTGTGTACCTATTTTTATTTTAATATTGCCAAAGGAATTATCCATTTTTATATAAGTCAATTCCCAGTTGTTTTGCTTTAAATTGTTACAGGCATTGGTGAATAGTAAAAGAAAAACCAAACTTGCAATTGAAAAAAGTTTTATCATGCATGTAATTTTTAAAAAGAAATATTAATTTTAAGTACAAAGCTGCCTTCAATTTTATAGTCTCTATTTATACTGCCGGCATTAGCATGATAAACATTTTTTAAAACAGTAGTATGTATTTTGCCTTTCATTAAATACGCTACTTGTTTATGTGCACTGTCTTCACTTATTTTTTGCATGGTCATAATTTCTGCTGCATTGTCTGTGATTTCTTTTTTATGAAAACCATCATCAAGGTTTCTAAAGCTAATATCTGGCATGCCATAATTATGTAGCGTAACTGTAGGTACTATGGCATAGTCTTCGGTGCCGTAAATTTTATGGTAGATTGATTTGTAACCAGTAGGAATTTTAGCCGGGCATTTAAAAATATTTGGTATCACAAGGCCCACAAATCCACCATTAATTCCCATAAAGGATATTGTATAAGAAGAGTCTAAGCGACCAAAAGATTTTACTATACTATCAGTAGGCACTTCAAAT
>JANNWD010000362.1:0-2714 GCA_031408315.1 Bacteroidota bacterium | reverse complement strand
TTGTACTTACGCAAAGCACAAAAATAATTGATGTAAGTGGTGCAGAGCCTATTGAAATGAAAGGTAGAGTACCAGCAAGAAGTGTAGTTATCCCTGGTAGTTACAATAAAAAATTTCCTGCTGGTGAGTTTGGTGTAGGCTGTGCATTAATTATTGGGCAACGCAAACCTAGCACCGATTTAAAAACGAGTTTGAATGATGCGTTGAGGGATTTTAATGTGAGTGTGTAATTTTTTTGGTAGGCTATATCCCAATTTTTTTGTAAATTTATATGTGAAAAAAAATAAAAATTCTGGATTAGATTTTTTTATTGACAAGTTAACAAATTCAATAGAAAATGTACAATCAGGAGATAGTTTTCCTACAGAAATTTCATTGCTAAATCGCAATGAAATAAGAATAATTAACAAAAAAGTAGGATAGCAATTTAATTGGGCAAAGGAATTTACTTTTCCTCAAAGTGATATTCTTAAAATAACAATTGCAAATAATCCCAATATAATTCAAGGGTTGGTAAGTCTAGAGATTAAACAAGATAATGTATTTATGCATTTAATTGAAAGTGCCCCTTTTAGTATTGGTAAACAAAAAACCTATTATGGAGTTCCTGGAAATTTAGTTACGTATGCCTGCAAACTATCTTTTCAAAGAGGGCATGAAGGTTATGTTTCTTTTACAGCTAAAACAAAATTGATTGACCATTATATTGAAACACTTGGTGCTTTTCATTTTGGGGGACACTTAATGATTATTACAACACCAGCTGCTTTAACTTTAATAAATAAATATTTTTAAAATGGGACTAATAAAAGAACCTCTAGGTGTTGATTTTGTAGTTGACTCAAGACTACTAACAAAAAAAGAGGAAGCAGCCATCAGCGAATTTATAAAAGCTGACAAAGCCAAAAGGGAACAAATAAAAAAAGCTAGACTAAAAACTAGAATTAGTGGTGTAAAGAAAAAGGTATTTGCTTAGTCATTTTACAACGAAAATTCCCTGCTGGTGAGTTTGGCGTAGGCTGTGCATTAATTATTGGGCAACGCAAACCTAGCACCGATTTAAAAACAAGTTTGAATGATGCGTTGAGGGATTTTAATGTGAGTGTGTAGAATCTTTGATTTAGGGATTTTTGATTTTTTGAATTATATTTCTATAACATAAATCTTTAATCAAAAAATCAACGATTCAGGTATGCCTCAAACTCCCTCAACCCAAAACTGCTCAAATTTTGCACCTTAGTTACCAAAGCTTTTTGTGCAACTAATACCCCATATCTGGTATCATCAAAACCTTGTATGGTATGAGCATCTGGGTTTATGCTAATAAGTACATTTTTTTGTAAGGCGTAAGCAAGATGCCGCCAATCCATATCTAAGCGGCTTGGGTGTGCATTCAGTTCAATTACTACTTTATTGGCAGCACAAGCATCTATAATTTTTTTATGGTTAATAGGGTAGCCTTTACGGCTTAATAACAATCTGCCCGTCATGTGGCCAAGTATTGTAGTGTACTGGTTTTCAATGGCGGTAAGCAAACGGTTCATGGCTTTTTCTTCACTCATTTTTAAATTACTGTGTACGCTAGCAATTACTAAATCAAATGTTGATAGTATGCTGTTGCTGTAATCTAAATTACCATCATTTAAAATATCGCTTTCAATACTTTTAAAAATTTTAAAGCTTGGTTTTTTTGCGTTTAACTCATCAATATATTGGTGCTGTGCCGCAATTTTTTCTTCACTAAGGCCTTGTGCATAAAAAGCACTTTTGCTATGATCGCTAATTACTAAGTACTCTAAGCCTTTTTGTTGTGCAGCATTGGCCATTTCTTCAATAGTGTTGCTACCATCACTCCAATTGCTATGGCTATGTATAATGCCTTTAATATCGCTAGGTAAAATTATATTGGGTAAGCTGCCTTTTTTTGCTAACTCAATTACTGCTTCGGTTTCTCTGGCATAAGTTGGCACAAAAGCAATATTAGCTTGTTTAAATAATTCGGCATGGTCGTTTTCTATAGAAGTAAAGTTAGCGGTGGGATATTGTTGTAAAATGCCCTTACTAAATTCTTCACTACTACTTTTAATAAATAATTTCTTTTGCCAGTCTTTTTCACCCGTAAATAAACGTAAACGTAAACCATTTAATAATTTGTACAATAAGCTGTCGTCATCTTCTTGCAATAACTCTGGTGGATTGGCCGATAAAAACTTTGGTTTAATATCTAGGTTAGATAAAGGAATTACATACTCCAATTCATCTAAGTACTCCAACTGCCTTTTAAAACCACCCGTTACAAAAGCTTTGTCATTACCAAATAGTTTTTTTAAGTAAGCAGTAATTTGTGGTTCTACAACTTCTATTTGAGCAAATAAAAAACTTCCTTTACTATTTTGGTAAAATTCAATGGTTTCAATAAGGCTTTGCTGTGTTTTTTCGCCAAAGCCTTTATATAATTTCAATCTATTCTCTTGGCAGGCATATAAAAGCTCCCCTACACTTTCAATTTCCATCTCTTTCCAAATGGTATGTATCTTTTTAGGGCCAATACCTTTAATATTTAACAACTCAACTACTCCTTGCGGTGTTTTTAAAAGTATTTCTTCAAGTGCAGTTAATTTTTCCGTTTTTAATAGCTCCACAATCTTTTTTCCAGTACTTTCTCCAATACCTTTTGTACTAAAAATTTCCGAATGTTCCATTGTGCTTAGTTG
>JANNWD010000361.1:0-3722 GCA_031408315.1 Bacteroidota bacterium | reverse complement strand
TTTCAAGGTTCATTGAAATGGTTTTGCCAGTAGGTGTTTGTAGCACATGTTTTGTACCATCCCCATCGCTAGCAATTAATTTTAAATTTTGACCATTCTCTTTTAGGCGTTTTAGTGCAGCCATTAATTTTTTTATTTTTTCTAATTGAGGGTTTGGGCTTCCCTTTGCTTCTGCAGCTTTAGCTTCAATTTTTATACGTGGATAATCTTTTGGAGTTAACCTATGATCGGCGTTAGCTTTTGCCTCTTGTGCAAAAGATGAGTAAGTTAAAAAGTAGCTGAAAATAATTAATAAGTATTTCATTTTTGTAAAATTTAAAAGTTTAAAATATTAGTTAAGTACAACTGGTTTTGGTCTTAATACACAACCTTTACGTGGCTCTTTAGTTGTTTTGCTTAATTCGCCATTTGTAGGGTTTACAACTAGCATTGTTCCATCACTAGCACTATTTACAATTTGCCCATCAGGTGAAATTCCCATTAATAAGTAAGGACCTTTGGGATATGGATTGTAAGGGCCTGGACCTGGTGGTGGTATTTTAATTGGCTTTACTCTTGCAGCGGATTGTGCAACTTCCATTTCGCCAGTTAATGAGTTTAAACTAATTTTTTTACCACCAGTGGCTAAATACACTAATTTTCCATTTTCTGTAACACCCTGCAATACCAAACCATCTGCACTCACTTTTAGTGCATTTAATTGCTTAAGCATTTCTTTTATTTCGTCTTCTGGTTTAACTACTGGTGTACCTTTTGCTTCCATCGGTATTGTTGTTAACGGAGGGTCTTTAATTTCACTATTTTTAGGTTTTATACCCTTTTGTGCTTGGGCAGTTACAAGTAATGCAACAATTATTGTAGTTGCAGTTAAAAATACTTTTTTCATAATTTCAATTTTTATTTTTGCCTACTCTAGTTACAGTTTTCGGCTTCCCTGTTTTTTATTTGTTTTAAAAAGATTTTGCATAACTAAGCAACACCGTTTGGTTATAATATGGCTTTAAAAAATTTACGGCCAAGTTGCTTTTTATGGTAGCCCGGTGGGTTAAATAAATGTCTTTTATAATTTTTACTTTGGTAATAAATAGGCCATCCATCAATCCATTTTTACCAATTTTTTCAAAATAGTCCGATGAAAAACTAAGGCGGTATTGCATGGTAAGCCATTGTTTTATTTGCCTATCGTACCAAAAATTTACCTCTGCCCCAAGGCGTTTAAAAAGGAAGTTTTTAAAATTTCCACTACCATCTACATCAGTAATAAAAATGCCTTTGTTGGTTATTTTCCTATTTTTTATGCCATATAAATTAAAAGAATAGGGCGATAAGGAAACTCTAAAATATTGGTTTGGCTGATATTTAATACCTGGCGAAACAGTAATATCATATGGACTTGCAAAGCTTTTAATACGCCCAAGTGTATTGTGGTCTTTAAAATACTCCCCATCGTAAATGGTGAATAGGGATGATGCCGATTTTACAATTAAATTAAAATTCCACTTATTGTTTTTCCCTAGCCCTACAGATAAATCATGTAGCATATTTAAATCATCTTGCACTCGTTGTAAATGTTTACCAGCCGTTAAGCCTTCTTTTTGTATGCCAAATAAGTAATGTAACTCATTGGTCATTTCAAAGCGTTTACCTTGCTTGCGATAGTTTAAACCAAGATCGATAGAAGTGTTTAATGAAAGATTTTTAATATCGGTACCACTTGGGTTATTAAACTCCAATACATTCCCAACGTTGATACCAAAGGCAATCGATTTTTTCCAAGCTTTTTCTGTAGATGGTTCATTTTGTGCAACAGGTTCTGCTTCTTTCTTTTTTTTCTTTTTGCCAAGTTTTACATTTTGGGTACTATCAAAAATGGGCACAAAATATTTTACACTATCTACCAAGTATTTTAAAATACTACTCTTTGCTTTTTCGTTGTTAGCATTGATGTAAGTGAATTTGTACTCGTCATTAGTTTCTTTTATTTTGCTACACAATATTTGCTGATTGCCTTTGGTAAAAATAGTATCGGTTTGTGCCACGCCCTTTTTAGCTACAAAAAGCATTAGTATAAAAAAGAAAAATAGATTTATTTTTTTCATTAGATTCAATTAAATGCTTAATTAATTTGTTAACTGGCTTCAAAAGCCATTTATTAATAGGGTACGGTTAAAAACAGGTATGTTTAATTCTTGTCATTAAATTTAGGGACAAGCCCTACCTTGCTATTGTTGGCCGCCATAAAATCAAACATTAAAAAACGGGCAGCCAACAACAACAAAACAGGTATTAGTTTATAACAAAATCTATACAACCCAATACACCATTGTTAATTACATTGGTTGGTGTACCGCTATAAAAATCGTAGGTTTTTGTGCCAGTAATGGTAATTGTACCATTTACAATAGGCACAAATGGGCTAGGTATTTGCTTAAAATTAGATATGGTGTTGCCAACATTACCTAAATTGTTTACCACTGTTCGTCTTATTGTGTAAGGCACATTTGCATTAATGCCAATTGTTGGCCCAAATGTTTGATAGCCTCTATTGCTACTAGGAAAAATATATGCACCCGTACTTAATACAGCACTGCTAGTGCCATCTAAAATTTCTATTTTGTAAGCATTTGTACCTACTAAATTTGGATGGCCTTGGTAGCCAATAGCACAAATTCTACCAGCAACGCTAGTTTTAAAGGTGTATTCATACACTTGAGCATCGAAGCTATATATATTGGTACCTGAGTAGGCATTGTACAATGCCATAAACTTTGTTGATGTACTATCACAAGGAATAGCCACTGGTGGGCTTGATGGACCTGGCCCACAGCTTACTCCAATACTTAATATTGCTCCGCAAATAATTAATAGCGGCAATAAAAATTGTAAAAAAATTTTTTTCATAATGTTGTTGTTTTTTTAATGATAATTGATGATTGTTTTTTTAATTTATAAAAGAAAATTGCTGAAATAATTAATAAGGCAATAGCCGTTGTTTGTGCATGCGATATAAAGCCGTTGAAAAGTGTGCCTCTAAAATCGCCTCGTAAAAACTCTAAACAAAACCTACCAATAGCGTATAGGCTTATGTTTAAAAAAAATACTTGCCCGGCTATGGTTTTGTATTTTTTCATTAGTAAACTACAGGCAATAATTAGTGCCATTAATGAAGCTTCGTACAATTGGGTAGGGTGCACCGCCTCTGGTGTTGTATACGGAAAAACTACGCCTAAAAAATGATGTGTTGGTTTGCCATAGCAGCAGCCACCAAAAAAACAACCTATACGCCCAAATGCAATAGGTACGCTACATGCAATGGCTAATACATCTAAAAAACCATAAGTATTTATGCTATTTTTACGGCTGTAAAAAACGGCATATCCAATTATAAATAGTACACTGCCATAGCATACAAACCCACCACCAAAATTGTGTAATAATAGCTGTGGATGGTTTACATAATACAATGGTTGCTCTAAATAGTAAAATAATTTGCCGCCTACAAACCCAGCTATAAAAGCATAATAGAAAAAGTTATTGGGTATGTTTTTAGATAATTCAATTTTGCAATACTTTTTTATATACACACAGGCTATTACCGCACCCAATACAATGCAAAAAGCATACGTATAAAAAGTAATATTGCTTATGCCTAGCCATTTGGCTAAAAAGTTAGGTAAGTGTATATTAAATAATTTTGGGTGCATAATGTTGCTTTTATATTG
>JANNWD010000360.1:0-2050 GCA_031408315.1 Bacteroidota bacterium | reverse complement strand
TTTTCTGATGTTTAACATTTTCTTTGCCGGAGCACCTGCTTATTTATTGGGAGCTTCTGCTGCTGTAACTGCCGTTGGAGTGGCTTGTGCCGTTTATGCCCCTAATATGCCTATCAATTTATTTTTCTTTGGAGAAAAAATTCTTTTATCTTCTTTATTAAAATATATGTATCCAAACTTCCAATTTTTTGCATTGCTGTGCCACTCGTCTTTTTTTTGTTTTGAAGAAATTGCAGGCATAATTTTATTGTTGATAAATAAAATTATTTTCACAATTAACAAATAAAGGAAGATGTATATCTTTTTCCGAAACAATGGCTTTATCTAAAGGTATTTGCCAATCAATATTTAGTTCGGTGTCATTATACAAAATTCCACCCTCACTTTGTTTGTTGTAAAAACTATCACACTTATACATTACCTCGGCAGTTTCACTTAATACACTATAGCCATGTGCAAAGCCTTGTGGTACTAATAATTGTTTTTTATTTTCGGCAGATAATTCTATAGTAAAAACGCTGCCATAAGTAGGAGAGCCTTTACGAATATCAACAGCTACATCTAAAATTTTACCTTGTAATACTCGAACTAATTTTGTTTGTGCAAATGGATTTAATTGATAATGTAAACCTCTTAGCACACCATAACTACTCTTTGCTTGATTATCTTGTACAAATTTAATATTGATGCCTTCTGCAATAAAAGTCTGTTCATTATAACTTTCAAAAAAATAACCTCTACTATCTTCAAATACTTTTGGGTCGAAAACTAATAAATCGGGTATGTCAGTTTTTATAAATGGCATTGTTAACTATATAAATTTTTAAAGTACTCAATTGTTTCTATCAATCCGTCTTCAAATTTTTTGGTAGGTTGGTAACCCAACAAGTCTTTTGCTAAAGAAATATCGGCTAACGAATCTCTAATGTCGCCTGCTCTTGGTTCTCTATATGTTGCAGCAAAATCGCTATTTAGTTGTTGTTGGCAAACTTTATATAATTGATTTACTGTAAAACGTTCGCCAATGGCAACATTATAAGCTTTGCCAAATGCCTCTTCATTATTGGTAAGCATTCCTTTTACATTTATTTGTACAGCATTATCTACAAAAGTAAAATCTCTTGTTTGTTCGCCATCGCCATTAATGTAAACAGGTGTTTTATTTATAATTCCTTTTACAAATAAGGGGATTACAGCAGCGTAAGGTCCATCAGGATCTTGCCTTGGTCCAAAAATGTTAAAGTATCTAAAGCCCATTATTTTTAAGCCATAAGCTTCATAAAAAACTTTAGCCCACAATTCATTACTTCTTTTAGTAACAGCATATGGCGAAAGTGCATTGCCAATTTTTTCTTCTTTTTTGGGTAGTGTTTGTTCATCGCCATATACAGAAGATGAGGAAGCATATACAACTTGCTTTACACCTTTATCAACTGCAGCTTTAAAAATATTTACAGTACCTGTACTATTTACATCACTAAAATAAATAGGTTCTTTCATGCTTCGTGGCACACTGCCAAGTGCAGCTTGGTGGCTAATAAAATCTATACCATCACAAGCTTGTAAACAAATTTCTGTGTTTCTAATATCACCATCTATAAATTCAAAAGCTGGGTATTGTTTTAAAATAGATAAATTACTTTGAAAGCCATTTACTAAATTATCTAAAACTCTAACCTTTTTGGCTCCGTTTTTTAAAAGATACTCGGTTATGTGCCCACCAATAAAACCTGCACCACCAGTTACAAGAAAACTACTGTTACTTAAATCTTTTGTATGAAAACTATTATCCATTTTTATATTTATAAGCCTATTAATCAGTCTTTTTATTTCCTCCCCTTTCGGGGGAGATAGAGGGGGCTTTTACAAACTCCAATACTTTCTACTACTTATTTTATTTCTATAAATCCCCTTTAAATCTGCTACCATTGCGTTTTCTTTGGTTATAGAAGTAAAGTAACTATCGTCTAAATTTTTATAAGCGTTGTGTGGTACTGTTATAATTACAGCATCATAATCTTTACCAATAGTTGCCAATTCAAAACCATAC
>JANNWD010000359.1:0-5075 GCA_031408315.1 Bacteroidota bacterium | reverse complement strand
ATTTTATCTAACAACTTGGCTTGATCAACATTTTGCTTTACATCTTTTTTTGGTTCATCTCTCTTCTTTTCAGGTTCTTTATCTTTTTTTGGTTCGGCAATATTTGCTTTAACTGTTGTGTAATTATCATCCCATTTATTTACAATTTTCTTCTTAGGTAAAAAAGTAAAGGCAGATAAAACAACTACACTAGTAAGCATTACAGCCAATGATTTTATTAAACGGTTGTTATAAAATTTACGTAAATTATATGCACCGTAAGCTTTGTTTCGTTTGTCAAAAAGAATGTCTAATACATCACTTTTTAAAATTGTTTCCTTGTTCATTTTTTTTGGTTTTTATTGTTAAGAAATTAAAAACCGACGTCGTTGTATGTAAGATGCTGTTGGAGAATTATTCCATAAATGGGATCTTTGATTTTCGATTTTTTGATTTATGAATGTAAACCGCAGAGACGCAAAGACGCTGAGAATTATGTTTGGCAAATAACTATCACCGATCAACCATCACACTACAATTACTAACTTTGCCCCATGAAAATATTAATGGTTTGTTTAGGAAATATTTGCAGAAGCCCTTTGGCAGAAGGCATTTTACAACATAAAGCAAAAGAAGCAGAATTAAATTGGATAGTGGAAAGTGCTAGCACAAATGGGTATCATACTGGTGAGCCGCCACACCAACTTAGCCAAAAAGTTTCACTGTTAAATGGAATTGATATAAGCCATCAAAGAAGTAGAAAATTTATAGCTAATGATTTTAAAGAGTACGATATTATTTATGCTATGGCAAATGATGTGATGCTTGGCATTAAACGAATTAGCGACAATCATTTCAACTCCCAAAAAGTTATCTTATTTTTGAATGAAATTTTTACCAATCAAAACAAAGATGTACCAGATCCTTGGTATGGCGAAGAAGATGGATACCATGAAGTGTTTGAATTGATTGAGAGAACTTGTGACGAAATAATTAAAAAACATACGACTAACTAACGATGCAAATAAGCAAGCCATCATTGCCGCAAGGCACAAGAGATTTTAACGCAACTACCATTAGAAAAAGAAACTATATTTTTTCTACCATAAAAAGCATTTTTGAAATATATGGGTTTCAACCACTGGAAACACCAGCAATGGAAAACTTAGAAACACTAATGGGTAAATATGGAGAAGAAGGCGACCGTTTAATTTTTAAGGTGTTGAACAATGGATTAAACAATGAAAAAAATATTGACAAAACTAAAGCTGGTTTTGAAAAATTATTAGAAGGAAAAAATACCGCAGATATTACGGAAAGAGCAATGAAGTACGACCTTACCATTCCCTTTGCCCGTTATGTAGCTATGAACCAGCATGAGCTTAGGCAACAGTTTCCGTTTAAGCGTTATCAACTACAACCTGTGTGGAGAGCTGATAGACCACAAAAAGGACGTTATAGAGAGTTTACACAATGCGATGCTGATGTGGTAGGTACTACCTCTTTATTTTGTGAGGCAGAGTTGGCAAATATTTACCATTTAGCTTTTAATAAATTAGGAATTACAGGTTACGAATTAAGAATAAATAGTAGAAAAATTTTAGCCGCTTTAGCAGAAGCTTGTGGCGGAAAAGATAAACTAATTGATATAACTACTGCAATAGACAAGTTAGATAAAATTGGTTTAGAAAAAGTAAAAGAAGAATTGATAGTAAGAGGTTTGCAACAAAAGCAAATTGATTTAATTGAGCAATTTTTAAATATTACTGGCACTAACCAAGAAAAAATTTTAGCCTTGCATAACATGCTTGGCAAAAATAAATTAGCTGCCGAAGGCATGAAGGAATTGGCCTTTGTACAAAACCATGCCAACCCCGAAACCAATTTAGTTTTTGATTTTACTTTGGCAAGAGGATTAAATTATTACACAGGTGTAATTTTTGAAGTGGCTGCACCACAAGAAGTAAAAATGGGCAGTATTGGCGGTGGAGGAAGATATGATGACTTAACAGGTTTGTTTGGCGTAAACGATATACCTGGCGTAGGTATTAGTTTTGGTATAGATAGAATTTATGATGTAATGGAAGAGTTAAAATTGTTCCCCGAAGATTTGCAAATAGCTACTACTGCACTATTTTTTTACATGGGTGAAAAAGAAATTGAATTTGCTTTTGGCGTAATGCAAAACTTACGCAACAACGGCATTGCTTGTGAAATAATTTTAGACGAAATGAAAATTGCCAAACAATTTGCCATAGCCGAAAAAAAGAAAATACCTTATGCCATTATTATTGGCGAAAAAGAAATAGAACAAAATTATTGCCAAGTAAAAAACTTAGCTACTGGTGAGCAGCATGTGGTGGTGTTGGAAAATTTGGTGGAGTTTTTTGGGGATTGAAATTATTTTTTCATCTAGATTTTTATAAAAATAATTACTTAAACTAATAGATGTTAGTCCTTTCTTTTATCTGAGTAATATAACTCAATAAGCTGTCCTTTATTAATGCCAATCATTGATGCCGCAATCTTTTTCATTTCTGGATTAGTCTGAATTTCCATGAGCTTTTTTAGTAAATCGTTAGACTCATTATTTTTGTTCAACATAATTAAATTTACTGCTTTATTCATCACTATCATTTCGTAATTATTCTTATTCGAACTCATAGTATCTAAAATTTGATTACATATTTTTAAAGACTTTTGAAAAAAATCATTTGAGGATACTGTATCATTTATCTTCTCATAAAAAACACCATTTATAATATAAAGATCATGAGCATTAGGTTTAAGCCTAATTAAATTTCCAGTGGCAACAATTGCTTTATCATATTGTTTTAATCTATTTAAAAACATAAGCTTGTTAAAATAACCCATGTAGTAATTTTTATCAAAATTTGTTGCACTATCTAAAAGTCTTATAGCTTTTTGTGAACTGTCAATATTGCTGATATATTTTACTAACTCCATTGAACTATTATTCAGATTAATAGCAATTGAATTAGCCTTTTGTTTTACTTTTTTTTCTTTACAGGAAATAAAACAGAAAGCTAAAAAAGTAAATACTATTTTTAAATTAAGCATACTAATAAATAAAGGTTTTTTTAATGGGTTTTTTTTGCTACACCCCTTCAAACACCACCGCAGCTCCTTGCCCTACTCCAATACACATGGTGGCCAAGCCATATTTTGCTTTGCGTTTTTTCATTTCGTGTAAAAGTGTGGTGCTTATACGTACACCACTGCAACCCAATGGGTGCCCAAGGGCTATGGAGCCACCGTTTACATTTACTTTTTCAAGGTCTAAACCAAGGTCGTGTATGCAAGCAATGCTTTGGCTGGCAAAGGCTTCGTTCAATTCTATCAAATCTAAATCGGCAACGCTAAGCCCTGCTCTTTCTAAAGCTTTTTTGGTAGCAGGCACTGGGCCAATACCCATAATACTTGGGTCAACGCCAGCAACTGCCATGCTTTTTATTTTTGCCATTGGTATTAAACCGTATTTTACAACAGCCTCTTCACTTGCTAATAACATTGCTGCAGCACCATCATTAATGCCGCTGCTATTGCCAGCAGTTACTGTTCCATCTTTTGCAAAAGCAGGTTTTAATTGTCCTAATTTTTCAAGGCTACTTAATCTTGGGTGTTCGTCTGCATCAAAATCAAAAGCATCTTTACCTACTTGTACTTGCAATGGCGATATTTCGTTTATAAACTTACCGTTAGCAAATGCCTTTGCATATTTCTGTTGGCTTTCCATAGCAAATTCATCTTGAGCATTGCGGCTAATGTTCCATTGCTTGGCTACATTTTCAGCGGTTTCTCCCATGGTGTAAGGATAATATAAATCACTTAATTTTTTGTTTATAAAACGCCAGCCCAATGTGGTATCAAAAATTTGTGGTTCTCTAGCAAATGCACTGGTGGCTTTAGGTGTAACAAATGGAGCTCTGCTCATACTTTCTACGCCGCAAGCAATCATTAAATCTCCATCTCCGCAGGCAATTGCCCTTGCTGCATCCATTATACTTTGCAAGCCACTAGCACATAAGCGATTTACTGTTGTACCTGCTACACTTGTTGGCAAACCTGCAAGCAAAGCCGCCATCCTAGCCACATTGCGGTTATCTTCGCCGCTTTGGTTGGCAGCCCCAGCAATTACATCTTCAATAGCATTTACATCAATACTATCGTTGCGTTTTATTAGCACTTTTATTACATGGGCTAATAAATCATCGGGGCGTATGTTGCTTAAAGCTCCCCCATATTTTCCTATGGGAGTTCTTATTGCATCAATTATATAAACAGGTTTCATTACCAAAATTTTGGTAAAGATAATATCTATTTTAAACGTAAACTAACGGCTTCATTGTTGAGGAGTGATCAATTTTTTCATTTATATTAGACACTCCTCACCGCAGAGTGCCAGAGAAAAAGAGTTTACGCAGAGAATCTCAGCATAAACTCAACAACTATTTTATCAGTTGTGAATAACTTCAAACTACCTATTATTAGTTACTCGAAATTTCCACCAACACATCTGCATTACCGCCATTGCTTGTGCATAAATAAACTCTGCCTGCAGGCGAAATACAAACATCTCTTATTCGGCCAAACTTACTTTTAAAAACAGTTTGTTCCCCAACAACGGACCGTCCATCGGCACTAAGGGTAAGCACCCTAAGGCTTTGATCTTTAAGAGTTGTCATTAATAAACTATTTTTCCAACTAGTAATTCTGTTATTGTTGTAAAAATCTAATCCGCAAACTGCAATGGTATTATTACCGCTACTCCATAAAGGTTCTTTTACATTGTTAGCTGTGCAAAAAGTTTGCTCAGCACTTGTGTTGCAAGGGCCATTAACATCTGGCCATCCATAATTTCTATTACGCTCAATTATATTTACTTCATCTTCTACACTTGGGCCATGCTCACTTGCATACATACTATTATTTGCAACAACTAACCCTTGTTGATTGCGATGCCCTAAACTCCAAATTGGTGAATTAACTATTGGATTATCAGCTGGTATAGTTCCATCTAAATTAAAACGTAACACTTTGCCCGATAAAGATGTTGTGCTTTGTGCATTGGGTTG
>JANNWD010000358.1:0-8492 GCA_031408315.1 Bacteroidota bacterium | reverse complement strand
CAGTTTTCGGCTTCCCTGATTTTTATATTTTTTTTGTTTCCTAGGTCACAAACCAAGGCGGAGAAAAGATGACAATTATAAAAATTATCATCTCTACTGTTTATATTTTTTATCCTTTACCATCCCCAGGTTTAACATCTAAATTTGGAACATTATTAGGCGAAACCTCAATAACTGATCCTTCCTTTACTTCATTACATATTTTAGGGCAATAGGTATTGGTTTGGCTATACCATTTGTTGCAGCATTTTATGTAATGTGTAATTTTAAAGCATTTGCCCAATGGGAAGCCTAGATAGTTATACCCATAACCAGTTGTTCCTGCATTAATGCCTGTACCCATTCCTAATGGAGTTGCTACACCTGTACTACTTACACTAAGCCCCCATGTTCCGCCAGATATTATTGAACTTAAAGGAATAGGAGTATTATCGCTAATACCAGTTGCATACACTGCTCCCCAATAATGTTGAGCACCACTAGTTACTGTGGGAATTGTGTTTATTATTAAAAAGCCTTGTGCATTTAATGTAAATGGTGATACAGTAAAATTAGGATTACACTTTTCATCAGGGATTTTACATGCTTTTTCGATACAAATATTATCTATTTGTATCCAAGAAACATAAGCACCATCGTTATTTGTGTAATCATTTTCGGGATGTAGAGAAATACTATTTGCTGCTGCTGTAGAAAAAGTGAATGAGTAAGTTTCCCAGCTACCGCTACTAATATTTACTGAAGCTAATCCTGCTGGATCATAAGTTGAGGGTGCACCGCTTCCTGTGTAGGTAGCTAATTTAAGTCTAACAAAAGTTGATAAAGATGTAGGGTTAACAAATCTTGCAGTAAACTTTACTGTGTAAGTTCCAGGCGTAAAGGATAAACCATTTTGGTGAATAGATTCACCAACGGTTTTATTACCCCACATACTTACTACTCCTTTATCACATGCTGGCTGTATGTTATTACTCCATTGTGGTGTTTTATAACCTGGTTGCCATGGCGAAGAGCTACTAGAAATATTCGATGGTGTACTGCCAGAACCAGTTACCGAAAGATTTTGAAAGCCCCCATCTTGCAAAAGATTGTTTGAACATTTACAATCTACATTGCCCTTTGAAAACCCTAGTTTTGCAAAATCTGTAGGCTTTAAGCTTAATATTTCTTCATCAAAGTTTTTTTGTGCAAACGATGTTAGTGATGCAATACATACTAACAATGAGAATAATAATTTCTTCATAATAATTAATTTTTTGTTTTACCTACTCTATAATACAGTTTTCGGCTTCCCTGTTTTTATTAATATTTATTTAGGACAAGCTCCTAACATACACATACATTTTGGGTTTTGACGGCAAGCCATCATATCTATATTTAACCCAACAGACATCCCTAGTGAGCCAACACTTCCTTTAATTCTAAAAGCGGTTTTACCTATAGTAGCTAATCTATAACTACCCCCCACTTCCCAAAAAGGCTTCACCCTTTTTTCTGTAGCTTCAAAAACTGTGTTTACAAAGGTTTGTGCATCATATCTATCAATGCGTATATTTCTAGCAGAGCCTGTGCTAATACCAACTATTACATTAACTTCAGCTTTGTATTTTTCAACTAAAAAAACACTTGGTCCTATTGCTATATTTACTTGACTCCAGTTGGTTTTTAAGCCACTTACTTTTGCCGTAAAGGGTGCTGTAACCAATGTGTTTGCAAACGCTTGTGCATTTTTGTTATTTGTTTTACCAGTTGCATAATCAGCCCTACCTGTAATACCCCATCTATTGCCATAGCGGTAAGCTAAGCCAGTACTTAAGCCATTACCTGCAAATAAGGGTTTACTTTCTTTGGTGTTTTTTGCATTGGCAGAGCCTAAGTAGCCAGCATCTATACTCCAAATACCAAAGTTTTTACTTGTATTATTTTTTTGTGCATTTAATTGTAATGCTGCAAATACTATTATAGCTATTGTTAAAATCTTCTTCATAGTAATTAATTTTTTTGCCTACTCTATTCAGTTTTCGGCTTCGCTGTTTTGGTTGTTATATAGATATATCAAAACAGGGGCAACTTTGTTACCCTTGTTTCAAAAATTTTTTTATTTTTAATTCAGTGGCTTAAATAAATACCAAGAAATTCAAAAATTACATTTTTGAATTTCTTGGTATTTTACTATATTTGCTATATGATTAATAGAATAACAGAATTACCTATTTTGCTAAAAGAGTTTCCGGCAGTAGCCATTTTAGGGCCAAGGCAGGTAGGTAAAAGCACCTTAGCTAAGCAGTGTACCGCTGGCACCAAAAAACAAATACTATATGTAGATATGGAGTTGCAAAGCGATAGGCGTATGTTGGAAGATGCTGAAAGTTTTTTTGCAATGCACAGAGATAAACTTGTTGTGATAGATGAAATACAGCAAATGCCAACTTTGTTTGCAGCTTTACGACCAGAAATTGATGCCTTGCGTAAACCAGGACGTTTTATTTTAACTGGTTCTGCCGACCCTAAATTGATAAAGGGCGTTAGCGAAACTTTAGCTGGCCGTATTGCATACATGCCTTTGACGCCTTTAAAAATAACTGAATTAGCCAACACTAATTATACGCTACAAAAACATTGGTTTAGAGGAGGTTTTCCCAATGCTTTATTGGCAAAAAATGATGAAGCATTTCATAGATGGATGGAGAATTACATTCAATCGTTTATACAAAGAGATTTGCAGGTTCTTTTTGATGTTTCATTACCATCTTTAACCATTAGAAATTTGTGGAGTATGGTAGCCCACAATAATGGTGGAATTTTAAATGCTGAAACGTATGCAAAAGCTTTAGGTATTACAGCACCTACGGTAAAGCGATACCTTAGTTTTTTAGAAGCAGCCTTTTTAATTAGGCAGTTGCCCCCATGGTTTGCCAATTCTACCAAACGCTTGGTAAAATCGCCAAAAATTTATATAAGAGATAGTGGCATCGTTCACCATCTTACCCACATTGATACAGCAAATAAATTAACTGGTAATATAATTGTAGGAGCATCATGGGAAGGATATATTATTGAAGAAATTTGTAAACATTTACCCCATCATTTGCAACCCTATTTTTATAAAACACATAATGGTGCCGAATTTGATTTAGTATTAATTAAAAATAACAAACCATTAGTAGCCATAGAAATAAAGCATAGCAAAGCACCTGTATTAAGTGATGGTTTCTATCATTCTATTCAAGATTTAGGGACAACAAAAAATTATTTGATTTACACCGGTACAGATGAATATATTACCAAACATAAAGTGTGTGTATGTGGAATAATTGGCTTTCTTGAAAAATTAAAAAAACTATAAAAATGTAGTTTTTTTGTTTTTAAAATACCATAAAATAAAAAGGAGAAGTAAAAAAAATCCGATACCTAAAAAATAAAAATAATTACTTTTTGCCGGCGGCATTTGATACCCAATATGCACAAACCCTGCCCAATAATACGGCGAAGCATTTACTGCTGTTGTGTTTTTTAAATAATTTAGTTTGGCGTTGTGCAAGGAAGAATTATAGTTTGTATGGGCTAATTGCTGATAAAAATTGCTAAATATACTTGCTGTACTTTTATCATGTACACTCCAAAGGCTGGTAATAATATTTTTGGCACCTGCATAATAAAAACCTCTGGCAAGGCTCATAGCACCTTCGCTTTTATCTATTTCACCAATACCAGTTTGGCAGGCACTTAACACCACAAGGTTGGGATTAATGTGCATGGCGTATAGCTCATTCAAATATAAAGTGCTATCGTAAAACTCAATTTGTGGTTGCTGTATGCCATTGGCTACATTGGCATTGGCATGTGTGGCTATATGCACTATGCCTGCAGTTTTTAATTGTTTTTTAAAATTACCAATAGTGGCTTGCTGTTGTAAAAAATATTGCCCATTGTTGGTTTCTTTTTTTATTGCAGCAAATTCTTTAATGGTGTGTAGTAGCGGTGTGTTGCCTCGTTCATTATTGGCAAATACTGGTGCAAAGCAAGTTGTAGTGTTGTTGCTAATATTGCCTTGGTACTCCATTTGCTTTAAAATAGTAGCGGCAGAGTAGTTGTAATTAATTTGCTTGTGCAGTAAAACATAATCAAAATATTTTGGATTGTTTTCTTTTTTTATAGTTGTTACTAAAGCTTCAACTGGTAATAAATTAAAACCACCATCGGGTATTATTATGTATTTAGTAATAGCGGAGGTATCTATAGCTGCAAAATTAAGTTGGGTGTAAAGTGTGTGTGCTGCAGCTTGGTAAGCCGTTGGATTGTTATTTATTTTATTTTTATCGGTAAAAAAAGATAAAAAATTATTGAGTGTTTTAGCAATAGTATCGGTTGTTTTAAAAAAAGTACAATTGGTGTTTTTGGTAAAAGAAAATATATAAGTAGATGAGTCACCAGCAAAAAACTCAATAAAGGCAGTGTTGTTATCTAAAATATTTTGCTGTGCTAATACAATGGAAAGACTATCTTCTTTATTGTTTAGTATTTGGTAGGCAGCATTATTTCTGCTTAGTTCGTTATTGGCTAACAGCAATTCGTTATTTAGGGTAGTTTTTTGTTTATCGTAAACGGCTTTTAACGAATCGGCTTTATCGCCATCCAATAAAATAGTTTCTTTATCTAAAAAAGCTATCCTTGCATTTAGATATTGTATGCGTTGGTAATTGCTATCGTTTTGCAAAATGGTGTTTGATGCAATATTTCTTTTCACAGACTCTAACAATACAAAAGCTTTACTTTTTTCGGCAAATAAAAAAGCTTCATTTGCCCAGTTATTATTTTTTGTTGTGATAAAAAGGTTATAGCAAATAGCAATAGCTTGTTCACTACGTTTTTTACTTTCTTTAAGCATTAGCATACGGCTTTCGTCGTAGCTAAAGTTTTGCATAAGCTTTCGTTCTACCTCAAAACTTATTTTATAGCAGTTAATAGCTGCTGTTAAATATTTGGCATCGGCTGTTTGTTTAAATTTTTGTTGTAATACATTTGCCTTAGCATCTAATGCTTCTATAATGGTGTTTTCGAGGTAGAGTTGTGTTTTTAATGGAAGAGAAAAAATATTGTTACTATCTACTGATGTAACACAAGACAATGCTTTGTGATAAAATTTTAAACTTTTCTCTTTTTCATTTAGTTTTTCGTACAAATTTCCAAGTGTAATAAATATTTTCCCCGTCTCTCTGTTTTTTGTATTCCCTTGCTTACTAAGAGATAAATAGCTTGATGCAGTTTCTAAATTTTTTTTAGCATCTTCTAATTTTTTAGCAGCTAATTGTATTTTTCCAATAGTCCAAAACAATTGAGCTTTTTTTTCATACAAACTAGTGGCATCTATTTCATTTGAGGTTAGTTTTTCTAATAAGTAAATCGACTTTTTTGCAGTAATAATACTTTCTGTAAATAAACTCTTACCAGCTTGGGCTTCAGCTAAACTTCCAAATAGTATTGCTTTCTTTTTAGGGCTAATACCTTTTTCTAAAAGTACATTATTAATTATGCTAATAGTGGAGTCGAAAAAACCAGTTTCGTTTAGTACAATTGAGTAATTAATTATACTTGATGCATGCCAATCCGCTTTAATGCTATTTTTTGCATAACTATAAACTAAATTATTATAGTAGCTACATTTTTTTAAATCGCCTAAAACGTTATATTGTATGGCCAATTGCTGATATACATACGGATTCAATATATTCTCAGGTTTCTGATATTTTGATAGCATTATAAACCTTTCAAATCTTTCAACAACCGTATCATTATATTTTTCAGAATATCTGTCAAAGCTCCACCAAACATAAGCTTTTGCTAATATTTTTTTCAAAGAAGTATCATTTACTATTTCTTTATGGTGTGTTATTATGTTATCAAGATATTTTCCAGCCCTTTCGCTATTTCCCCATTTTTTTAGAGAATCGTATAAGCTATAATTTAGCTTTATGTAAGAAGATATGCTATCTGGCATGTGTGAAATTGACTGTACTTTTTTTTCTAACAAAACAATTTTCAGTTTAATGCTCTCAGAAATTGTGGTGTCAGATATATCTGTTTTATCAATTGTAAATGAATCCTTCTTTTTATTTTTAAGGTTACAAGTACTAAAAAGGGCTATAAAGACAAATGAAAATAAAGTTTTAGACATAGAAAAGCCTTAATTTTTTTCAAATTAAGGCTTTTAAGAGTAAAGTCAAATTTTTAATAATTACTCTCTTTCTTTTTTTTATTTTTTTGTCGAGCTATGAATAAAGCTATTAATAGTGCTACTGCGATAATAATTAACCACCACCACCAGCATAACGAAAGTATAGTTTTACAATTATCACAGTTAATACAAGGTGGATCTATTTTTTTGCCTCCAGGTATGGAATCAGCTTTAATAGGTAGCCGTTTTATTAATGGAAATAAACTTCCGATACATTCATTTCTTATAAATAATGTATCTGGTGCTGTAATAACTGGTTCCATTGCTAATTTACCTCCATTGTGGAATACGATTGAAGCAAAAGCACCTAAATCAGCTTCCTTATCATGTGGAATATCTAACGAAAAATAAATATCACCCATAGTTAATGGATTACAATGCCACATCGAAACTTTGTTGCAACTTAAAGAACTGTCTGGGTTGTCGGGGTTTATTAATTTTATATCAAAACTGAGTACATTTTCAGTAATTGATTTTGTCAGTGTAAAATCTGTCGTAAATTTATTAGCAATTTTTATTTTAAAAGAATTTTCATTTAATCTGTTAGTGTATTCTTTTAGTGTACTATCCATACTTATTTTAACCAATAAACGATGAGCAGGCCCACCTCCTTCATTTTGAAAATGAACCCTATAGTTGACTTTGGTTAGTCCACTGCCTACTTTTATACATTTTGGAGTCACACTTATGTAGTTAGGGTCATGTGGGTTTTCGGAGAATGGCAAACTAATAGAAACTAAATCAAACTTATAAGTATCTTTTCCTGGTTTAATTCCTTTAGTAGAATCAGCTTGATTATAAATAATAACAGCCTCTATTTTTCCATCAAGTTGATTAGTAAAATTATCTAAAGTTGGTAAGGTTATAAATATATTTCGTTCTAAATTTTCAGACATATTTGTATTGAGTGACCAAGCTAGCCCGTTACTATAACTATCACTTAACATACCAGTTACAAAGCTTGGGGTTGTAGTAATATTACCTCCCCAAGTTTCTCCAAAATGTGTTCTAATTCTAGGGATACTATTTGGAGTTGCATCATTTACTCCAACGGTCATCATTGAGAGGTTATTAATTGAGCTAAAAAAAGTTGCATTGGGTTGATTATAGTAAAAAATAATTTTTCCATTTGTTGCTCCTGCAGGCAATTTATAAGTTAGTACAAACACCATTTCATCTCTTCTATTTATACTATTTGCTATTGGCATAATGCCAATTGATTTGCCAGGTGTAAGTATAGATTGGGAAGCCGAACCTCCAGTATTTCCAGCATCAGTTGTAATATATTTTGCAAAGGCAGGAGGAGGTTTCATGGTATCATATCTACCAGAAAGGCTTAGTAAAGATGTTTTTGTTGCCCCAACTGGTGAATAATAATTATGGGTTGAATTAATGTCTGAAGTAAAATATCCATCTCCATATTCAAAGAAAAATGCCGAACTAGGCACAGGTGCAATGCTACTAGGATTATTACCTGTAGCAGCTTGAAATAAAGGAGGATTCCCCAGAATTGTTGAAAGAGAAAATTGATTGCTGGGTGAATTAGTTATTTGGGCTTGAGTACAAAAGAAAATACACAGTCCAATAATAATCATTGAGAGCTTTTTCATGATTTTTTAGTTTTGATTTTTAAATATAATGTTTATTTTAGTGTTGTTAACCAAGTATTTACATATAAATCAATCAAAAGCATGGTTTGTTACCCCCTAAAAGCAAGTTTTTTTAACAGCCTTTTACTAAATGACCATACACCAAGACCAGCAATACATAACTGCCTTAGTTAATAATGATACTACATTATTAAATGAGTTGTACGCCAAATATGCTGATAAAATAACCCAAATGGTGCTTAAAAATAATGGTACAGAAACTGATGCTGCCGATGTTTTTCAGGAGGCATTGTTAGCCATTTATCAAAAAGCAAAAAATAATAACTTTACACTTACTTGCCCAATAGGTGCATATTTATACCTTATTTGCAAAACAAGGTGGATAAATGAATTAAATAAAAAAGGCAATAATAAGGTAACATTCATAGAAGATGATGGATATAACTATACGGAAGATGTTTTTGCAAATGTATCTATTGTACAAAACGAATACGAAAGAAGTAATTTGCTGCAAGATAAACTAAAGCAATTGGGTGAGGGCTGCCGAGAATTATTAGAACTTAGCTGGAGTGGACTAGCAATGGATGAAGTGGCAAAAAAAATGCAAAATAGTTATGGTTATGTACGTAAAAAGAAAAGTGAGTGCA
>JANNWD010000357.1:0-2449 GCA_031408315.1 Bacteroidota bacterium | reverse complement strand
AACGCCAAGTAATGAAGCTGGCGTATTAGATACTGTAAATTTAGGTTATTGGGCGAAAGTTGGAAATTTTTCAAATACTGTTGCAGGATATGCATCATTTGCAGGAGAAATAACAAATCATAATTGGGCTAATGCTTCTTTTAAATATGGAGAAAGAATTAACGGTGTTGTATATAGCGCTGAAGCTTTAACAAATGCTAATAGAGCTACTAGTTTATTGTGGGCTTCAAGATTTGCAAAAATCGGGTTTGTGTCTAATGTTATTGGTACTGGTATATCGTACAATAATATAGCAACCAGTTATAATTCACAAGGAAATGGTATAAATGATGTAAAAAAGTGGGATGTTGCGGATGCTACTATCGGCACTATCGCTACTGCCTCAGCAGGTGCATCGTTAGCAATTGCTGCTGGCTTTTTAAATCCTGCTACTTTAGGAGCGGCTGCATTTTTAGTTTCAAATCCTGTTGGTTGGGGAATAGCAATCGGAGCAACAGCTTATTTTACATACAGACTAATATCTAATTAACATATTTAAAGATGAAAAGATTTGACTTTGAATATGACAATGACAATTTAAAATTAAAATTGTTTATAATATCAATTATACTTTTTTTGGGTGTTTTTTTTGTAAATATATATTTTAATATCCTTAATTTTTTTAGTAGTTTTTTAATTTCAACACTAATTGTCTTTTTAATTTTATTTTTTAATAAAAAGAAAATTAAGAGAATAGGTATTGCAGAAATAAATAATGAAAAGATTTCTTTTAACTTAAACGGTATGGAACAAATAATAAATTTTTATGAGATAGAGAATTATACTTTGTACTCATTCAAGAATGGAATTTCGTTAAATTTAAAATTAAAAAAAGGCACGAAATTTGGAATTTTATCAAATTCATACTTTTCAAATCCGTCTAATTTCATAAATGTATGTAACGAATTCGAAAAAAAAATAAAGAATTACAGAAAGGAAAAAAATATTGATTTGGTTACAGAAAAAAGGTTTATTGATAAATATTGGGTCTTTCCATTTTTACTAATAATTACAATTGTAATAATGATTATTTTGGTAATTTTAATTTCAAAAAATAATGATAAAACTGCATCTTTTTTTGGAGTTATTGGTTCATTAATGACAATTTGGAGTTTGTACATAAGAGATAAAAATAAACCCGATCGATCGGATATGTAAATTCTCGTTAGAATGATAGTGCGGAAATGTTTTCTGTGCCCACTAACACAAGTCAGACATAAAACTAACCACTCAATTCGAGTGGTTTTTTTATTTACTAAAAGCTTTTTTAGTTTTAAAGTTTTGTATGTAGGTATCCATTACATTAAATAATACGTCTTTAGTTTGTTTATCCATCTTTTGAATATCATTAATACGTTCTACAATATCCATATCAAAAGAAGAATTATCACTCTCACCAATTAAAAAATCAACAGTAACTCCAAATACTCTAGCAAGTTTAATAATCACATCAATAGAGGGTGTGTTGGTGTTACGCTCATAGTTACCGATAATAGTTCTAGAAACATTTATTTTATCAGCAAGCTCACTTTGAGAGAGATTGTGTTGTTTACGTAGTTGTAATATAGTGTCTCCAATGCTCAGCATACTTGACTAAAGTTAAGTTAAAAGTAATATTTTAAGCAAAAGTAGTTAAATATTTTTGACAAAAGAAGTATATGTTTTTTGGATAAATGAAAATAGTGTTATACATTTGCCAAACACACTTGACATTTAAAAACTTTTCAACAATGCAAAACAATCTCAACACCCAAAATCCCAACCAACTAGAATACCAAAACAAACTAATAAAAATAACAGTATTGGGCGGAATCAGGTTAGACGGATTAGACAGAATGCGGGTAACACTCAAAATCCAAAGCACAGAAGTAGAAAGCATAGCAGTCAGACACAATTTAGATCTATACAACGACACACAAGTAGAAAAATTAGTTAGAAAGACAGCCACCAAACTCGAAATCGGAACAAGTGTAATCGAAGCCAGTATCAACGAACTAATAGAAACACTCGAAAAATACAGACTAGAACAATTAGAAAACACCGAGCAAAAAATACAAACCAAAACACTCACAGAAAAAGAAAAACAAGAAGCCATACAACTATTACAATCCGAAAACCTATTAAATACAACAAACAACCTAATCGGGCAAAGCGGAATAATAGGAGAAGAAACCAACCGACTGATAATGTATTTAATATTTTCTTCAAGAAAACGAGAACAACCCTTGCACATAATAAGTTTAGGAAGTAGCGGAACAGGAAAAACACACCTACAAGAAAGCATCGGAAACCTGATACCAGACGAAGAAAAAATAGAAATCACAACCTTATCAGAAAACGCCTTTTATTATTTTGGTCAACAAGAACTCAAACACAAACTCATATTAATAGAAGATTTAGACGGAGCAGA
>JANNWD010000356.1:0-7418 GCA_031408315.1 Bacteroidota bacterium | reverse complement strand
TTTTAAAAACGGCTATAAATTATTATTAGGAACAGATGTTAAAGTGGCTAACTTATTAGGAACGCTAGGAGCATTTACAGCACATCTTTTTATATATAAAGGTTTTGGTATTGCTGCTTACTTGATTTGTACTTTCTTTTTTATTGTTGGCATAAATTTCTTTTTTGGCAAAAAGATTTTTTCTACAATTAGAAATATAAAATATTTAATTGTAGGCTTACCCTTGTTAAGTGTGTTAGCATCTGTTTTGTTTTCATCAAAGCAATTTGCTTGGGGCGGTGCAGTAGGCGATATGGTAAAAGATTGGATGTACAAAGTAATTGGTGAAATTGGTACGTATGGTATTTTATTAGTATCGGCATTAAGTTATGTAATATGGCGTTTTAATCCAACGTTTAAATTACCTCAAAAAAATAAAGTTGTTGAAGAAAATTTAAATGAAGATATTGATGAAGTAGAAGGTGATGATGTTGCAAGTGGTTCATACGAGGCAGACGAAAATGTTGGTATTTCAAAATCAAATGTTTTAAAAGAGGAAGGGAATATTTTAGTAATTCCCCCACAAGAAAATCCTTTATTAAACCACGAAATTAATTTAATAGAAAAGGCAGAAAAAGCTTTTGAAGAAAAACCTAAAGTTGTAGAAAATATTTTAGCTGTACAACCAATATTGCCTGTTGAAATACCAACAGAAACACCTGTTAAAGAAAAATCATTGAACAAAACGAATAGTTTAGAACCTTTAGAGTTAGAAATTAAAACAGTGCCTGATGTGGTTAATGAAGAAGTTGAAATTGAAAAACCAAAGCAAATTACAACAACACCATACGATCCCATTTTAGATTTAAGAGATTACAAATATCCAACACTTGATTTATTAGAAAATCACGGTAGCGAAAAAATTATTCAAGACCCTAACGAGTTAGAAAATAATAAAAACCAAATTATTGGCACTTTAAAAAATTACGATATTCATATACAAAAAATTTCGGCAACAGTTGGTCCAACTGTAACGCTTTACGAAATTATTCCAGCTGCTGGTGTACGGATTAGTCGTATTAAAAATTTAGAAGATGATATTGCCTTAAGCCTTGCTGCACTGGGTATTCGTATTATTGCACCCATTCCCGGTAAAGGTACAATTGGTATAGAAGTGCCGAATGTAAAAAAGAGTATTGTTAGTATGAAAACATTACTTGAATCGGATAAATTTAAAAATAGTAATTTTTCTTTACCCATTGCCATTGGTAAAAAAATTGATAATGAATTATTTATTGTTGACTTAGCAAGTATGCCACATTTATTAATGGCAGGTGCTACTGGGCAAGGCAAATCCGTTGGGTTAAATGCAATATTAGTTTCATTGTTATATAAAAAACATCCATCGCAATTAAAATTTGTACTAGTAGATCCTAAAAAAGTTGAGCTTAGTATTTATAAAACAATTGAAAAACATTTTTTAGCAAAACTACCTGGCGATGATAATGATGATGCTATTATTACCGATACTAAAAAAGTTGTACATACCTTAAATGCACTTTGCATTGAAATGGATAATAGATACGATTTGCTAAAAGAAGCAGGTTGTAGAAATATAAGAGAGTACAATGAAAAATTTGCGGCACGTAAATTAAATCCAGAAAAAGGACATCAATTTTTACCCTTTATTGTTTTGGTAGTAGATGAATTTGCCGATTTAATAATGACGGCTGGTAAAGAGGTAGAAATGCCAATAGCTAGGCTAGCACAGCTTGCAAGGGCAATTGGTATTCATTTGATTATTGCTACACAACGGCCAAGTGTAAATATTATTACAGGTACTATTAAAGCAAATTTCCCTGCTAGAATAGCATTTAAAGTAAGTAGTAAAATTGATAGCCGTACTATTTTAGATGCTGGTGGTGCCGAGCAATTAATAGGTAAAGGCGATATGCTAATTAGTTATAATGGCGAATTAGTTCGTTTACAATGTGCATTTGTTGATACGCCTGAGGTTGATAAAATTGTAGATTTTATTGGTGAACAAAGAGGTTATCCTCAAGCTTTTTTATTACCAGAGTATGTTGATGAAAAAGAAATGGAAGGAAAAGATTTTGACCTTGGAGATAAAGACAGCTTGTTTGAAGATGCTGCTAGGTTAATTGTGGCAAGCCAAGTAGGTAGTACATCTTTAATACAACGTAGAATGAAGTTGGGTTACAACAGAGCTGGTCGTTTAATGGATCAATTAGAAGCGGCAGGTGTTGTAGGCGGTAGCCAAGGAAGTAAAGCAAGAGATGTATTGATAAAAACAGAAGCTGATTTGCAAATGCTGTTAGACACCATGTCTTAATCTTTGATTTATGTATGTCTGATTTTTTTGATTTTATTAGTAATAATAAAATCTTCATTCAAACAATTCACACATCGAAAATTAAAAGGTAAAAAATTGCAGATCAAAAAATCAAAGATTTTATGTCTAAATTTTTAATAGTAGGGTTAGGTAATATTGGCAACGAATATGCCAACACAAGACATAATATTGGTTTTGATGTAGTGCATGCGTTTGTTACAAAACACGGAGGAAGCTTTGATGTTGGACGATTAGCGTATGTTGCCAATATAAAATGGAAAGGGAAACAAATTATATGTATTTGCCCAACTACATTTATGAATTTAAGTGGTAAAGCATTTAAATATTGGATGGATAAGGAAAATATTTTGCTAGAAAATACATTAACAGTTGTAGATGATTTGGCATTGCCGGTAGAAAAAATTCGTCTTCGTAAAAGCGGTACACATGCTGGCCATAATGGCTTAAAAGATATACAAGCCACATTAAGTACCGATGCTTATGCTAAATTACGCTTTGGTATCGGCGATAATTATCCCAAAGGAATGCAAGCTGATTTTGTATTGGGCAAATGGCTTAAAGCCGAAGAACCAACAGTGAAACTTAAAATTGAAAAGTGTGTTGAAATAATTGAAGCATTTATTGCAATAGGCGTAGACCAAACTATGAGTAAATACAATAACCTATCCATCAACCTGTAGTAAAAGAAAAGCTTACCCAAACATACAGTTTTGCTTCATTTTAATTACTTTCGTACTAATAACTAGCCCTATTTTAGTTTAAAAAGAAATGTAGCGATGAAAATTATTTGTATTGGAAGAAATTATGCCGATCATGCAAAAGAATTAGGCAATGCTGTGCCAACAACTGAGCCAGTAATTTTTATGAAACCCAAAAATGCCTTACTACAAGGGCATACTCCATTTTATTATCCAGAATTTACAAATGAGTTGCATTACGAATGTGAGTTAGTATTGAGAGTTTGTAAAAATGGAAAATATATTCAATCCAAATTTGCAAGTAGTTATTATAATGGCATAGCTGTTGGTATAGATTTTACTGCAAGAGATATACAAGATGAATGCAAGAAAAAAGGGTTGCCGTGGGAAAAAGCAAAAGCTTTTGATAACTCTGCTGCTGTTAGTAATTTTTTAACTATTGCACCTGCATTAAATAAAAAAAACATCAATTTTAGTTTGCAAAAAAGTGGCGAACTCATGCAAAAGGGAAACTCTGGAGATATGATATTTAGTTTCGATTCTATCATTGAACATATCTCTAACTATTTTTCCTTAAACATTGGCGATCTTATTTTTACAGGCACCCCAGCAGGTGTAGGCGAATGTGTAGTAGGCGATGAACTAGATTGTTTTATTGAAAATGAAAAATTACTTTCGGTAGAGATAAAATAAAAATCATCAAATTTTTTCATTCTAGTCTTCTACCTATAAATAATTTACTTTTGCTCCATGGTTAATACAAGCATTTTATTAAACGCTTATCGTTTAATGTGCACTGCCAATACCATGGCAGATACATACGAAAATAATCGGCAAGTTTGCAAATATGTTCACTCCACATCAAGAGGGCATGAAGCCATACAATTAGCAACAGCATTTCAATTGCTTCCGCAAGATTATGTAAGTCCTTACTACAGAGATGAAAGTATGTTGTTAGGATTAGGCTTTTCTCCATACGAATTAATGCTCCAACTATTAGCCAAAGGCAATGATATTTTTACTGGTGGCAGAGAGTATTACAGCCATCCAAATTATAGGGGAAACGATAAACCAACAATCATTCATCAAAGTAGTGCAACAGGCATGCAGGCTATACCAACCACTGGTGTTGCACAAGCTATAAAGTACAAAGAAAAGTTGGCAGTTGGCATTAGGCAGTCTACATCGGAACCGCTAACTGCCAATTGCCAACTGCCAATTGCCCTCTGCTCCCTTGGCGATGCATCTGTTACCGAAGGCGAAGTAAGTGAAGCATTGCAATTTGCAGCCTTACATCAATTACCTATTATTTATTTAGTGCAAGATAATGGCTGGGGAATAAGTGTTACAAAAGAAGAAGCAAGACTTACCAATGCCAGTGAATTTGTAAAAGGTTTTGGTGGCATAAGTCGTATAAGTATTGATGGTAGCGATTTTGCACACAGTTATGAAGTAATGAAAAATGTGGTAGATGAAGTAAGGAGAGAACGACATCCATTTTTGGTACATGCAAAAGTGCCTTTACTTGGCCATCATACAAGTGGCGTACGTAAAGAATTTTATAGAACGGAAGAAGATTTAGCAAAGCATTATTTAGACGATCCCAAACCAAAACTTAGGAAAAAATTAATAGAACTTGGCGTAGCTGAAAATGATTTACTACAAATTGAAAATGAAGAAATACAAAAAGTAACAACCGATTTTAATAATGCAGTTGCAGCACCTGAACCTTTTACTTCAACAGTAAGCGATTTTGTTTTTGTACCAACGCCAGTTACTGAAGAAAAAGGTGAACGTTCTCCAACAAACAAAGAAAAAGTGTTGATGGTAGATGCAGCCTTATTTGCAATAAGAGAAATAATGGAACAATATCCAGAAGCTGTTTTATATGGGCAAGATGTAGGACGTAGATTGGGTGGCGTTTTTAGAGAAGCAGCAACCTTAGCCGAGCAGTTTGGCGACCACAGAGTTTTTAACACTGCCATACAAGAAGCGTATATTATTGGTAGCACTGTTGGTATGAGTGCTGTAGGATTAAAACCAATTGTAGAGGTGCAATTTGCCGATTATATTTACCCCGGATTAAATCAATTGGTAACAGAAATTAGCAAGAGTTGTTATTTAACTTGCGGCAAATTTCCTATTCAAACTTTAATACGAGTGCCTATTGGTGCTTATGGCGGTGGCGGCCCTTATCATAGTGGAAGTATTGAAACTACATTGCTTTCTATTAAAGGAATAAAAATTGTTTATCCTAGCAATGCTGCTGATATAAAAGGTTTAATGAAAGCTGCTTTTTTAGACCCTAATCCTGTTGTAATGCTTGAGCATAAAGGATTGTACTGGAGCAAAGTGCCTGGCACAGAAGAGGCAAAAACAATAGAGCCTTCGGCAGATTATATTATCCCATTGGGTAAAGGAAATGTAGTTTTAAAAGCAAATGAAGATGCTGTTAAAAATGGCGAAAGCTGTTGCATAATTACATACGGCATGGGAGTGTATTGGGCAAAAGCAGCAGCTAAAAATTTTACAGGCAAAATAGAAATAATTGATTTACGTACTTTATTTCCGTTAGATGAAGAGCTAATATTTGCTACCGTAAAAAAACACGGCAAATGTTTAATAATTACAGAGGAGCAACAAAACAATAGTTTTGCAGAAGCCCTAGCTGGCAGAATTAGTAAAGCTTGTTTTAGATATTTAGATGCACCAGTTGAAGTTTTAGGAGCTTTAAACTTACCAGCAGTACCAATGAATATACTTTTAGAAAAGGAGATGCTGCCCAACGCAGAAAAGGTTGCTGAAAGAGTTAGCCAACTTTTACAGAATTAGCTTTTACGCTTTTAACAAAATCGCCTATATTTGCAGCCCGTAAAAAGGGTGTTTTGATATTCTTTTTACTAAAATTGGGCTTATAACCTAGTTTATTAGTTGTCGGGGTAGCTCAGCTGGTTAGAGCATCGGATTCATAACCCGAAGGTCGGCAGTTCAAGTCTGCTTCCCGATACATTAAAAAGCTCACAAATGTGGGCTTTTTTTATACTTTCTTTACCTAGCCCCCACGTTTGTAAGCTACCCAATCAGCATCGCCAAGGCTTAGTCTTCGACCAGCCGATAAATTGATTAAGTTAGCCTTAGTTATTGCACATCAACTAAACAAAAAATCCCCAAGCCTTTCAACTTGGGGATTATATGATTACTAAACTAAAACTTATTCAGCTTTTGCAGCTTCATCACCATCCATTTTAGCTTTTAAGCTAGCTAATGCACCAATATCACCTAAAGTACTTTTTTCAACTTTACTTTGCAAGTTTTTAACTGCTTTTTTAGTTACTTCAGCATCGGCTTTCTTTTCTTTAACAACCGCTTGTTTTTCTTCTTCAATTACAGCCTCCCACATACGAGTGTGGCTTAAAACAATACGCTTATCATTTCTATCAAACTCAATTACTATAAACTTAGCTGTTTCATCAATACCTACACTTTTGCCATCTTCTTTTTGTAAATGACGAGTAGGAGCAAAGCCTTCTAATCCATATGGTAATTGAACTACAGCACCTTTGTCATCTTTTTTAACAACAGTTGCATCATGCTCACTACCTACAGGGAAAGTTCCTTCCAATGTATTCCAAGGATCTTCTTCAATTTGCTTATGACCTAATTGCAATTTGCGGTTTTCTTTATCAATGTTCATAATAACTACATCAATTGTGTTACCCACTTTTGTGTACTCATTAGGGTTGTTAAAGCGTTTTAACCAGCTTAAATCGCTAATATGAATCATACCACCAATACCAGTAGTTAACTCAATAAACACACCATACGGCGTAATGTTTTTAACAGTACCAGTGTGCTTGCTACCTTCTGGGAAGGTGGTTTCAATACCAGCCCAAGGATCTTCAGTCATTTGCTTAATACTTAAACTCATTTTACGAGTTTCTTTATCAAGGGTTACAACTTTAGCCTCATGCTCATCGCCTAATTTAAAAAATTCTTTAGCGTTGATAGGAGTGTTAGCCCAAGTAATTTCACTTACATGCACTAAACCTTCAACACCTGGCGTAATTTCTAAGAAAGCACCATAATCTTCAATATTAACAACTTTACCTTTTACAATTTCACCTTCTTTCAATCCTTCGGCTAAAGTATCCCAAGGGTGAGGAGTTAATTGTTTTAAACCAAGGCTAATACGTTTTTTATCATCATCAAAATCTAATACTACTACATTAACTTTTTGATCCATCTTCAACACCTCACTTGGGTGAGTAATTCTACCCCAGCTAATATCAGTAATGTATAGTAAACCATCAAGGCCACCTAAATCTAAGAAAGCACCAAAATCTGTAATGTTTTTGATGGTTCCTTCT
>JANNWD010000355.1:0-17634 GCA_031408315.1 Bacteroidota bacterium | reverse complement strand
ATGGCAAAAATGATGAACGTGGCAATTAACAGCAAAACAAAATTTACCCAAAAAAAATTAGCTTTATGTTCGTAACCATCCCACATGGTAGCCAATAAACCAGATAGTTTGTTGCCTATTGAAGTAGCTAAAAACCAACCACCCATCATTAGCGATGTAATACGTACTGGGCTTAGTTTTGATACTAATGATAATCCCATTGGGCTTAATAACAATTCACCAATAGTAACTACACCATAAGTACCCATTAACCACCACACACTTGCTTTTTCGGCACCACTATTAGTAACATAAGCAGCCCCTACCATTACCAAAACTGATAAGGCGGTAATTAATAATCCAAAAGCAATTTTTGTAGCCGTACTAGGTTCTTTTTGTTTGCGTCGCAAAAAAGCAAAGAACGAAACAACCAAAGGGGTTAATAAAATTACCCAACCAGGGTTAATAGATTGACTTAGCGGCGTACTCCATAAAGTAGTCTTACCATTATTTACAGGTAGGTTTTGTGTAGTTACATTTTTGTAATATAATGGATAGTTATATTCCTTTAAAACTTTACCATCTTTTTTTTGAAGCCTAAAACTGTTATCATAAAAATTTACGGAATCTTTTTTGTAAGTTAAATCCTCTGCTTGGTATAAGCCTTTAAATATTTTTGCTGTAGTACCTTTTACTTCTCTGTTTGTATAATTATCTGCCCAAATAGTAAGTGCTGTACCATTTTGTTTAAACACTGCCCAAAACATAATAACCGCTGCAAAAATAGCTAATAATGCAGCTATTGGTCGTTTCTCATCTGCACTAGCCTTAATATAAAGTGTGGCAAAAAAATAAATTACTGGTATGCAAGCAAAAATAAAAGCATCGTTACTATCGCTTTTAAAAATATCGCCTGGTATTAGCCAACCTAAAATACCGGCAACTATACTAGGTATAAAAATGGTTAACACAATTTTGCTAAATGGCATATCGGCAGCTGTCATAGGTTTTAGTACATCGCCACTTTTGTAATGTTTGGTACCCAAAATAAAAATGATAACTCCTAAAAACATTCCAATTCCTGCGGCAACAAAAGCATACTTCCATCCCCAAACAATAATTATAGCAGCACTAAAAAAATTGCAAATGAATGCACCTACATTTATGCCCATATAAAAAATATTGTACCCTTCATCTTTACGTTCTTTGTATTCAGTAGTTGAATATAAATTACCCAGTAGAGTGCTAATGTTAGGTTTAAAAAAACCATTACCTAAAATAACCAAACTCATAGATACATATAACATAGGTAAGCTGTGTATGGCCATCATACAATATCCAATACCCATCATTATACCACCTGCAATAATTGATTTTCTATAGCCAAAATATCTATCTGCCAGTAAGCCACCAATAAATGGAGTTAAAAAAACTAAGGCGATAAAAGTGCCATACAAATCGGCAGCTTCTTTATTACTCATGCTAAAACCTTGCTCTACATTTTTTAAATACAATAAAAAAATGCCTATCATTAAATAATAGCCAAAGCGTTCCCACATTTCGCTAAAAAATAAAAAGGGCAAAGCTTTTGGGTGTTTTTTCCACATAGTAAATCGTTTTTAGAAATAGAAAGATAAAAAGAAAAGGCGACTTTTTGTGGAAGCCGCCTTTTTTGAAATATGCTTTATGCTTTGATGCTACCTAACACCATGCATCATCTTTTTAAGTATTGGACTCATAGCATATAAAACTAAACCAGCTATTCCACACAACACTACAAACATCATAAAGAAATTATAAATAGTTTTTAATTGAAATCCTAAAAATTCGGGATAGGCAACTTTAATTATTTTTTCTTTCTGAATTAAATCATATTGAGTTTGAGTAAGTAATGAATCTTTATCAGCTTTACTTTTCTTATAAAATATTTTTTCAAAATCTAATCCGTTTTTCAATCCTTTTTCATAATCAATGGAAGCAGCAACTTTACTCTTTGCTAAATAAAATAAATCGTTACCGGTGGGTTCTTTTTGACCTTCTAAAATTTGAGCTAATTCAACATTATTAGTTTTAGCAGCTTGATACTTATCAGTAGTAGGGGGTAATAGTGCACCTAAGACACCAGTTAATGCATAACCACCAGCATTTCCCAAAAACCAAACTCCCATAAGTAAACTAGCAAAACGCTTAGGAGCTAATTTTGCAACTAATGAAAGTCCTATTGGAGATAAACACAATTCTCCCCATGTATGTAACAAGTACAAAATAATTAACCAAATAATGCCTACTTTACCAGCAGTGCCTAAATCTTTTACTTGTGTTGCAATAATCCAGTAACCCAAGGCAATTAATAATAATCCCCATGCTTGTTTAACGGGGGATATAGGCTCAACTCCTTTTTTATTCATCCAAATCCATAACCAACTAAATGGGAATGCAAATGCCATTACAAAAATCCCATTAAAATTTTGAACCATTGAAGCAGGAACAGTCCATCCAAAAAGCCTTGTGTCTGTTTGCTTATCTGCAATAAAAGTTAGCGAAGAACCTGCTTGTTCAAAAGCTCCCCAAAAAAACATTACAAAAAAACAAACAATATATAAAACCCAAATTCTATCTCTTTCTACTTTCGTAATTGTTTTATCGGATATAATTAAATAACCTAAAGCTATGCCAGCGGCAAAAATAAATGGATACAACCATGATTTAATTGGCGATACACCAGGACCTCCCATAACTAAATGCAAACCATAAGTTAGTGCTACCGCTAAAAAAGCAGAAATAATAATACTTGTTGTAGAAAATTTTGCTTGATCAGATTCACCATCGGGTATATCCGAAGCCCTAGGTTTACCTCCTATTGGAACACCCTCAGGGGTAACAACATATTTGTTTTTTAGAATTAAAAAAATTATAGTTCCTACAAACATCGCAATAGCAGCAGCTAAAAAGCCCCACTTAAATGCAGATAAATCTCTAATGCCTTCATATTCTTTATCTCCAAAAAAAGGACAAATAAATTGCCCCAAAGTAGCTCCAACATTAATAGCAAAATAGAAAATTGTAAAAGCAGAATCTAATTTATTTCTTTGGGATTCTGGGTACAAACTACCCACCATTGAAGAAATATTAGGCTTAAAAAAACCATTCCCAAAAATAATTACTAATAACGCAACCCACATTACATTAGTAGCTAATGGAAGATTAGTGTTGTATAAAGTTGCACTAAGAAAAAGTAATAACTGACCAATGCCCATTGCTGTTCCACCTAAAATAATACAATTTCTATTACCTAAAAATTTGTCAGAAACATAACCTCCAAGCATTGGAGTTAAATAACATAAACCTAAAAAGCCACCATAGATTATTGACGCTTCAGTGTCACCTTTTAATAATGCATCGGCAATAAATAATGATAGAATGGCTCTCATCCCATAGAAATTGAATCTCTCCCACATTTCTGTAGCAGATAATGCCCACAACCCCTTCGGGTGTCCATTTTGTTGTATTTCACTCATAATAGTTAGTTTGTTTAATTGTTTTGTACCCCAAAATAGTAAAAAAATCTGTTAAGCAGTGTATAAAAATTTAAACTTTAAATAAAAAGAAATGTTGAACTAATAAAAATGTTTACAGTAATATATTTATTTCTGCAAGGAAATACGCTTTAACCAATATAAATTGCATTCGGAAAACTCAACAACATTTATGAATATTCTTTTGGTAGGCTCTGGTGGTAGAGAACATGCTTTGGCTTGGAAATTAAAACAAAGCAATCTTTGTAATCAATTATTTATTGCACCTGGCAATGCTGGCACAGCACAACTGGGTACAAACTTACCTATATCAGTAAACGATTTTGAATTACTAAGTGCAGCATGTATCAATAATAACATCAACATGATGGTGGTTGGTCCAGAGGAGCCTTTGGTAAATGGCATTTACGATTATTTTAAAAATAGCGAAACTACTAAGCATATACATGTAATTGGCCCATCAAAAAATGCGGCACAGTTAGAGGGCAGCAAAGCTTTTGCAAAGGAATTTATGGAGCGTCATAATATTCCTACAGCGGCGTATGCCGAGTTTACAAATGATAATTATGATGCTGGAATTGAGTATATAAAAAATCATTCGTTACCTATTGTAATTAAAGCCGATGGGTTAGCAGCAGGAAAAGGAGTTGTAATTTGTACAAATACAGTGGAAGCATTATCGGAATACGAATTAATGTTGCATAGAAGTAAATTTGGCGAAGCAGGAAAACGAGTTGTAATTGAAGAATTTTTAACAGGAATAGAGCTAAGTATTTTTGCACTAACGGACGGCGAAAATTATTTATTACTACCAGAGGCTAAAGATTACAAACGAATAGGGCATGGAGATACGGGGCTTAACACAGGAGGGATGGGAGCGGTAAGTCCGTTGCCATTTGTTACCGAAGAGTTTTTACAAAAAATAAAATCTCAAATTGTACTACCAACTATTGAAGGGTTTAAAAAAGATAAGTTTGAGTATAAAGGTTTTGTTTTTTTTGGATTAATAAATGTAGACGGTGAGCCTAAAGTAATTGAATATAATTGTAGAATGGGTGATCCAGAAACTGAAACCGTAATTCCCAGAATTGAAAACGATTTAGTAGATTTATTTTTGGCTACAGCACAACAACGAATACACGAAAAAAGTATAAACATAAACTCTAGATGTGTAGCTACTGTAATTGCTGTTAGTGGAGGTTATCCAGAAGATTATGAAAAAGGTAAAACTATTGAAGGATTAGCCGAATCTGCTATTCCAGAATGTATGCTTTTTCATTGCGGCACTATACAAAAAAATAGTTTAACGGTTACTAATGGGGGCAGAGTAATGGCAGCAACTGCCTACGGCAATACAATTCAAGAAGCTGTTGAATTAAGTACATATAATTTAGAACAAATATATTTTGAAGGTATGTATTTTAGAACAGATATTGGATACGAATTTAAGTAGACAAAATTTGCCAACTACCTGTTATGTATAAATGAAGTTTGTATACCTAATTACTTTTTCCGACTACCAAAATATCGTTTACTTTTTGCTAAAATCCTTAGTAGTAGCGTAATACAGCCTTAACCAAAAAAAAACTGCCAAAACAAAAAAAAATGCAAAATGTTGAAAAATAAAGGATTTGCCGTTGTTAAATCCATTTTTTTCACTCAACTTTGCTCACACTTAATTACAAATACTTTTTCTCTATATAACAAATGGGACTTTTTAACTTTTTTACACAAGAAATTGCGATAGACTTGGGTACCGCAAATACCCTTATAATTCATAACGACGAAGTGGTGGTAAATGAGCCATCTATAGTTGCACTGGATAGAAATAACCCTAAAAATATTTTAGCAGTGGGCAAAAAGGCATTGATGATGCATGAAAAAACCCATGAAAGTATTAGAACCGTAAGGCCGCTGAAAGACGGAGTGATAGCGGATTTTAATGCGGCAGAGTTGATGATTAGGGAATTAATAAAATTAGTTTATCCTAAAAAACCTTTTTTTGCTCCAAGTTGGAGAATGATGATTTGTATCCCATCTTCTATTACCGAGGTAGAAAAACGTGCCGTAAGAGATAGTGCCGAACAAGCAGGTGCTAAAGAAGTTTATTTAATACATGAGCCTATGGCTGCGGCTTTGGGTATTGGTATAGATGTGGAAGAACCTGTAGGAAATATGATTATTGATATTGGCGGTGGTACTACAGGAATAACTGTTATTGCATTGGCAGGTATTGTTTGCGACCAAAGTATTCGTATTGCTGGTGATGAATTTACGGCAGATATTATGGAAGCCTTACGCCGTTATCATAGCCTTTTAATTGGCGAACGTACTGCCGAGCAAATTAAAATACAAGTTGGTGCTGCTATGAAGGATTTGGAAAACCCTCCAGATGACATTCCAGTAAATGGTAGAGATTTGGTAACAGGTATTCCAAAACAGGTTTTTGTAAGCTATCAAGAGGTTGCCGAAGCATTAGATAAAAGTATTTTTAAAATTGAAGAAGCTATTTTAAAAGCATTAGAAACTACACCCCCAGAATTGGCAAGCGATATTTATCGCCGTGGTTTGTATATTACAGGCGGTGGTGCTTTGCTTAGAGGATTAGACAAACGAATAGCGGCAAAAATTAAATTGCCTGTCCACATTGCAGATGATCCTTTAAAAAGTGTTGTAAGAGGTACAGGTATTGCTCTTAAAAATTACGATAGATATCCATTTGTAATGAGATAAAGCCCCATATCCCCAAAAGGGACTTTTTATGCGTAACATCTTTCTTTTTATTAGGCGTTATTCTACTTTTCTGCTATTTCTTATTTTGCAGATATTTAGTGTTTATTTAATTGTTAGGTACAATAAATATCATAATGCCATTTTTAGCAGTACAGCTAATCAACTTACCGGAAAAATAAACACCCAGTATAATAAAATAGAAGATTATTTTAATCTTAAAAAAACAAACGATTCCCTAGTAAAAGTTAACGAACGCTTATACAATACCCTAAGGCAAGATTTTCAATTACCCGATACAGTTACAAAAATTGTAGTAGATTCCATTAAAGTGGATTCCCTTTTAAAATATAGACGATATAATTATTTACAAGCAACAGTTGTTGCTAACTCTGTATCTAACCAAAATAATTATATAGTAATTGGTAGAGGAAAAAACCAACAACTAAAAGTAGGTATGGGAGTAATTGATGCTAGCAATGGTGTGGTAGGTGTTGTAAGCGATGTAAGCAACGATTTTGCAGTAATAATAAGTATGCTTCATAAAAAAGATAGTAGAATAAGTAGCAAACTTTTTAAAGGTGGAGAAATAGGCACCGTTAGTTGGAATGGCAATCAACCTAATATTTTACAACTATCGGGCATACCTAAAAGTGCAAAAGTAGCAAAAGGAGATAGTGTTGTTACAAGTGGCTACAGCACCTATTTTCCAAAAGGTATGATGGTGGGCATTGTTACAGATGTAACCCCAGAAAAAAGTAATAATAATTATAGTATCAATATTAAATCGACTGCCGATTTTTACAATTTACAATATGTATATGTAATTGATAATTTGCAACAGACAGCCATCAACGATTTATTAAAAAAAGCCGAAAAAAAATCTCAATAAAATATTAATGAGTACGCTAGTAAAAAATATTATACGCTTCATTTTGTTTATACTAGTACAGGTATTTGTGTTAGATAATATACACCTGCATAAATTAGCCACTCCCTATCTTTATTTGTTATCCATTATTTGGATGCCATTTAAAATGAACAGGAGTTGGCAGTTACTTATTGCTTTTGTTTTTGGCTTTACACTTGATGCGTTTAGGCACAGCTTTGGCTTTCATGCAGCAGCATGTGTACTTATAGCGTATATTCGTCCTTACTTTATAAACCTTTTAATTCCTCAGGAAGGGGCCGATTCTAACTACGAAGAACCATCTATAAAAAGTATGGGAGGCTTTACACCCTATTTTATTTTCATTACAGCACTAACTATTATTCATCATGCCTGGTTGTTTTTGTTAGAGGCTTGGCAAGTAGGTAACGTATGGTATTTTTTAGGCAAAACATTTTTATCTACAGCTATTAGTTTGTTATTAATAATAATTACAGAGTTATTATTTAGTCGTAAACAAAAGTTTAAAACAAACACCATTTAATTGTACCAATACAACATAAAATAATAATTGCAACAATGATCTATCAACTATTAACCATTAACTAACTGTGGCCGTATTTAATCCATCACGTAAAAATGTTGTGCTGCTTGTTTTTATAAGCCTATTTATTTTAATTGTTTTTCAATTAGCTAATATTCAATTATTTTCTTCAAAGTATAGATTAGCAGCAGACGACCAAGGTATTTTTAAAAAAGTAATTTACCCCGATAGAGGTATTGTATATGATAGAAACAGAAAAGTACTGTTGCAAAATAGTACCATTTACGATTTGATGGTAACACCCGGCAAATTAAAAGGTACAGATACTTTTGCCTTGTGTAGTATTTTGGGAATAGATACTGCAGAGTTTAAGAAAAGAGTGCTTGCCGCTATCATAAAAAATAAATCTTATAGAGCTTCAGTTTTTGAAGCCTTATTAAGCAACGAAAAAATGGCTATGTTAAACGAAAGCATGTACAAATTTGAGCCAGGCTTTTATTTACAACAACGTAGCGTAAGAGACTATCCTTTTGATGCTGGTGGAAATGTACTAGGCTATTTAAGTGAGGTAGATAGTAACACACTTAAAAACCCAAAATATGTTGGCTACAACATGGGAGATTATATTGGCAAAGTTGGGCTAGAAAAAACCTACGAAAAAGTACTGATGGGGCAAAGAGGAATTGAGTTTTGGAAAAAAGATAATAAAAATAGATTAACCGATAAATGGGAAGCAGGTAAATACGATACCATGCCAATTGCTGGGCAAAATATGCACACTAGTTTAGATATTGAATTGCAAGAATTAGGGGAAAAATTAATGGAAAATAAACTAGGCTCTATTGTAGCCGTTGACCCAAAAACGGGTGGCATATTGTGTATGGTAAGTGCACCAAGTTTTAAACCCAAATTGCTAACCGGTGCCGAACGTAGAAAACACATCAATGAATTATTAACCAATCCTGCATTGCCACTATTGAATCGTTCGGTTAGTGCAACTTATTCGCCAGGGTCAACCTTTAAAACACTACAAGCCTTGGTAGGCATGCATGAAGGAGTTATAAATACACAAACTGCCGTAAGCTGTGGTGGGGCATTTTATGGTTGTGGTAGTGGTAAGCCTATGCGGTGCTTAGATTATGGTACGTATAATTTACGTAGTGCCGTAACCTTTAGCGATAATACCTATTTTGCTACCGTAATGCAAAGGGTAATTAATAATCCTAAATATCCTACGATTGATAGCAGCCTTACTGCTTGGAATAATTACATGTATGCATTTGGATTAGGTAAAAGATTAGGGGTTGATGTACCTTCCGAAAAAAAAGGATTTATACCAGACCCAACTTTTTTTAATAAAACCTATGGGAACGGAAAATGGAATTACTGTACGTTTAGAAGTGTGAGTATAGGGCAAGGTGAGGTAACCGCTACACCCATACAAGTAGCAAATGAAATGGCGTACATTGCTAATAAAGGTTGGTACAAAATACCGCATTTAGTAGATAGTATTGAAGGAGGAGATAAATACGAAATGCTATCAACCTTTAAACAAAAACATAATGCAATAGATATTGCAGATAGTATTTACGAAGCTGTGCATGATGGAATGCAAGGTGTAGTAGAAAGAGGCACTGGTACAAATGCCAAAGTAAAAGGAATAACTATTTGTGGAAAAACAGGTACTGTAGAAAATTATTTTAGAGGAGTTAAACAACCTAATCATGCTTTCTTTTGTGGCTTTGCCCCAAGGGATAATCCTAAAATTGCAATAATGTGTGTAGTAGAAAATAGTGGTCGCTTTGGCGGAACTTATGCAGCACCTATTGTAGGCTTAATGATTGAAAAATATTTAAATGATAGCATAACAGATAAAGGTAGGCTAGCAAAAATAGAAAGCTTATCTAAACTAAACCTAATGCCTAAACGTATTTATGCCGAAATACGTAGGCAAGATAGTGCCCGACATGCCGGCGATAGTGCCTACCTAATTGCAAAAGGATTTATCCGAATTATTAAGGATACATTAGAATTAGATGAAGACGATGAGGTAGATGCGTTGGATAAATTAAAGAAAGATAAAGAAACTGTAAAAAATGATATACCAGCAAAAGATAGTAATAATACAAAACCAAATAATAAACCAGCAGCTATTTTACCTGATGAAAAAAAGAAAAATAGTGTAATTGATAGTTTAAAAGGTTAAAAAGTAAGAGACAAATAAATCAAAAAAATCGAATATTAATTAAATGTATCAACAAAATCCAAAAATAGTAAAAGGTGTAGATTGGTTAACCATTTGGTTATATGCTGCCTTAGTGTTTATTGGATTGCTTTGTATTTTTTCGGTGGAGTATAATAGTAACGATAATGTACTTCAAACTTTTTTGGGGTTTAAAAAAGAGTACAGTAAACAATTTTACTTTTTTTGTGCAAGTATTGTTTTAGGTATATTTATTTTATTAACCGATAGTAAACTTTTTACAGCCACCGCTAACTTGGCGTATTTATTTGGTATACTATTAATACTTGCCACATTTGTTGTTGGCAAAGAAGTAGGTGGTAGTAAAAGCTGGATACCTTTAGGCTTTATGAATGTACAGCCAGTAGAGGTTTGTAAAATTTTTACCTCCTTAGCTTTAGCAAAATACTTATCCTTACCCGAAACTAATTTTAAAACAACAAAGGCTCAATTAATAGCTGTAGCTATAGCTTTTTCCCCAGCAATATTATCAGTTTTACAAAGTGAACCTGGTGCTGCTATAGTTTATTTTTCATTTGCTTTAGCATTTTATAGAGAAGGCTTACCTACACTTTATCTACTTATTATTTTTTCATTAGGTATATTAATTATTGCTAGTATTTTAATTAATCCAAATACACTGTTTATTATTTTTACGATAATTGCAGCAGTACTTATTTATTTAAATAGAAGAAAAATAAAACGAGATAAAGGTCTTTTAATAATGATTGCTGGTATTTGGCTATTATGTGTTGGTGTGCAAAAAGTTGGAGTGCCTGTTTTATTCAATAATATCTTAAAGCCTCATCAAATTGTACGTATTTTATCAACCTTTGGTAAAGATGATTATAAATTTAAAAGCGAAGAACGTACTGTAGAAATTAATAAAGAATTTGCAAAATTAGGCACCACAAAAAAGAAGCCAGGCGAAAAAATTGAAAGTTATAATGTAAAGCAAAGCAAAATTGCTATTGGTAGCGGCGGCTTTTGGGGCAAAGGTTTTTTGCAAGGCACACAAACTCGGGGCGATTTTGTACCTGCACAAAACACCGATTTTATTTTTAGTAGTGTTGGAGAAAATTTTGGATTTTTTGGCTGTATAGTTTTGCTACTACTTTACTTTGGTTTAATGTTTAGGTTAATATTTTTAGCTGAAAGACAACGTAGCGTTTTTAGCAGAGTATATATGTATTGTGTTGTAGGTATTTTATTTTTTCATGTAGCATTAAATATTTGTATGACGCTTGGGTTAGCCCCATCGCCAGGTATTACACTGCCTTTAATAAGCTATGGAGGATCATCATTAATAACATTTACTGCTCTACTATTTATTGCTATAAAGCTGGATAGTGATAGGCAGATGGTGTTACGATAAAATAATTTTTTTCTAAATTCAAATAACTCAATTAAACTTTGTTTCGCCGTCAACTTTGTTTCTTTGTATAAAACAAAACATGCAAATAATTCCACTTAGCGAAGGTGCTTTCACCATAGATACTACAAAACAGTTTATACCTTTTGATGTAGAAAAAGATGATTTACAAAAACGAACTATTGGTAGTTTATTAGTAGAGGTTCAACCATTTTGTATTGTAACCAATAATGATATTTTATTGATTGATGCTGGTTTAGGTTTTAGTAACCCAGACGGCACCCTGCAAATTCATCAAAACTTATTAGATAACAATATTAACCCGTTAGATGTTACCAAAGTATTGATGAGCCATTTACATAAAGACCATAGTGGCGGTGTAAGCAGAGAGGATAAAGTACTGGGGCAAACGTTTATTAGTTTTCCTAACGCAAAATATTATGTAAACAAGCAAGAGTTTAATTTTGCTTTAGCAAAGGGAAAACCAAGTTATACGCCAAATGAATTTGAAATGTTAGGCAAAGCGGATAATGTAATTTTTATGGAGGGTAATGGAAAGATAGATGATTATATTACTTACGAAGTTAGCGGAGCACATAGCCCATACCATCAAACTTTTTTTATTGAAGAAGATGGAGAGAAGATTTTTTTTGGTGGAGATGTAGCACCACAGTTACAACAAATGAAAAATAAGTTTGTTGCCAAATATGATTATGATGGAAAACTTTGTATGGAGCTAAGGCAAAAATGGTGGCAACAAGGCGAAGTAGAAAAATGGACTTTTCTTTTTTATCATGATATAAAAACTCCAGTATTTTCTTTTTAGTTTATAAAAAAGATGTCAACTTTTAAAAAGTTGACATCTTTCAGTGTTAAATATTTTCTATAAACACTCTATTCTTTTATAAATCGCTGTGTTATTACTTCGCCATTAGCCGTTGTTGCCTTTATAAAATATACACCGCTGCCTAACTTACTTGCATCTACATTTATATTTCCAAAATTACTTGCAGGTAAATAATGTTGTAACTGCCTACCAGTGCCATCATAAATAATTATGCTTTGTACAATTGCTGTATTATTAAATTGAATACTAAAGTCATTTTTAACAGGATTGGGAGCTATTACAAAACTATTTTTACCCAATAAATCAATTTTAATAATATTGGTGTATGTGAAAGAACCTGTATTGTCTAAAGTTTTTAATCTGTAATACGTATAACCAGTAAATGGAAATTTATCGGTATAATTATAATTACTACCAAAGCCATTAACACCTTTTGAAGCTGTTGTATGTAAAGGGGTAAAGTTTATACCATTACTACTCTTCTCTACAACAAACTCTTTAGTATTTGCCTCAGTGGAAGTTTGCCAATTTAATAAAACATCGTTGCCTACTAACTTGCCAGTAAAAGAGTTTAATTTTATTGGTAAAGCATTTGTATTATCAAACAATACAAATTGGGAAAAGCCAGTAAAATTTCCCGTATAAGCAATATAGCCTAATGTAGCTAATTGATCATCAATGGTAGGAGTAACAACTACACTATTTGTATTGTTAATAGTGCCACTCACTAAATTAACACCATCATTTACTTTTAAAAATTTAAGTATTGATTTATTTGGTCCCCAAATGGCAATTTCTGCGGCTGTTAAATAAATAGTAAGTGAATAAGTAACCGTTGGGTTTGCAACTGCTGGTGTAAATTGATAAACTTTTTGTAAACGATTATAATTTGTACCATTTCTATTTATAACCGTTTGTGCATTACCCGATGCTGTAACTGTACCAGTAACACAATTTAAATCAACACTTGCATTACTAATATTAGCAACTAATTGACTATCGGCGGTGCTATAAAAATATACGGTACTATTAGCAGGTACATACTCTTGTTTACCTTGTGTAGCTGTAGATTCTATTTGTATTTTTTTGATTACTTGTGTGCCAGATAATAAAACATCATCAATAGTAAATGGCGGATTAGTACCTGCCGAAGCATCGTTTCTCCATTTAAAACGTAAATAAAATGTTTTATTACCAAAAATGCTATCTGGTAAAGCGGTAGTAAATGTTTGTGTTGTTGTTTTATTCTGAAAAATATCTGGAATACTAAAATACGTCACATTATCAAAAGAATATAATAGCTGCCCATAGTCGTAATATCCATTAGCATCTTGCTCTCCTCTACATTTATAGTTAAATGAAAAATTCATTCCCCAAGTATTAGCGGCATTTATTGCAGGTGTTGTAAGGTTTGCAACGGTTGATGAAGTAATGGTATACAACAAGGGTTTTGTGCCAGTATTGTTGGTTATGTATGCACCTTGCCCTGTGCCAACGGTGCCAAGTGTTCCTATAGTCCATACATTTGTTGTACCAGTTGTATTTCCACTTGTCCAGCCGCTAGGTAAAGTGCCACCACTAGTACCAAAATTTTCATTAATTAAATTTACACCTGCGGTAGATGAAGTTCCAAAACTTGGAATAATATCATCATTGAGTATAGTTACTGTATGTGTTTGATTACTTACTCCTGCAACCGCTGTACCACCATTTGCATTTATAGTATAGCCTAATACAATAGTTTCGTTTCCTTCTACAATGGCATCATCGTAAATTGTTATAGTTACATTTTGTGTACCGTTTGTACCAGCATTAAATGTTATGGAAGATGGCGAAATAGCAAAATCTTTTCCAACTAAAGCAGTACTACCTGTTGTTGTAAAAGTTACAGTTGCATTTTGTGTGGCATTAGCATCTAGCCTTAACCCAAGTGTAATTGTTTTAGATGGATGGCAAGCTGCAGATATAACTGTTTCGCTAACGCTAGATGAAGCATTCATAAAATGGATAGCAGGTGTACAAGCGCCACTATATATTGCACCTACACCAACTGCATACCATGCGTTGGTTGTAGCAATTACTTCTGCAGAGCAGGCACCAAACAAAGTTGTAGCAGCAGTTATAGAAGCCGTTCTTGCAGCCGCATAATTTGATGATGCTGTTAATAATGTTTCGGTTAAGTACGCAATTTTCTCTGATTTTGAAAAGCCTACACCAGTTACATTATATACACTGCCAATATCGTTTGTACCAGCCTCTCCTTGGGTTAAAATGTAAAACCATTTATTTAAAACACCGCTATTTATATGTACTCCACCATTATCTCCTGTGCCAGTGTACCAACTTGTACCTAAGTATGTATCTGGTTGTGCTTGAGCATTTGGGTTTGCCATATCTCTTAAAGCATTTCTGTTAGTACCTTTTACCCAAGTTGGGTCTATTTGTTCGCCAATTAAAAATATTTCGTAAGTAGCATTTCCGGGGTCAATCATATTTTCTATACAAGCAGCCCATATATCGCTAAAGCCTTCATTCATTGCACCAGATTGGTTGCTGTATGTTAGGTTAGATGTGTAACTGCAAATGGCATGACCAATCTCATGTGCACAAACATCTAAACTTGTAAGCGGTTTAAATCCTGTTGTTGCTGGAGGCACATTACTTCCGTCTCCATAAGTCATAAAGTCATCGTTCCAATACGCATTATCATACGCATTGGCGTAATGTACGTAGCTGGTAATTTTTCCGCCAATATTGTCATAACTATTTCTGTTTTGAATATTTTTCCAGTAAGTGTAAACTTGCTGTGCCCCCCAATGTGCATCTAACGCTGCATTATCTTTATTGGCATTATTAAATTCGGCGGCTGTCCAATTATTATCATTATCTGTAAAGTCTATAGCACCGCTATATACAGATGCTTTTTGTACATTAAATGTTTCAAACCCCATCATTGTGGGCAGTGTACTTCTTAATCTATAATTTGTTCCATTAAAATCTGTAGTAATCGATTTGCTACCACTATATTTTGTGGCAGCAGTACCAGTTGCATTAGTATGTTTTATTAATGCATTTTTTAAAACAAGTTGGCCATTTGTTGCATTTATATAAACTAAATCTCTACTTACTGGTTCACTAGCATAAATATTAAATTTATAGGCCAATACAATTCCACCATCATTTAATCCATCATTTATATAAACTAATTCGCCTGTTGGTTTTTTGGTAAAAGATAAAAGAGCATCTGTTTCTTGCTGCCACATATACTTGCTAGCATTTATATACGATATTGCTTTGTTTAAAGCCGCTGCTTCACTTAATAAAGCCGCTCTTGCAGCATTGGTTTTTACCCCATAATTTTCTGCACTTACGTAAGTAATTTTATCATTTTGGATAAGAAAAACAATAGTAGCCAATTCTACCTTTAATCCATTAAAATATTGTTGGTAACGTACTACCTTAATATTTTGATTTATGGCAATTTCATTTAATAGTTGATACGTACTACCATTATTAAAATAATTATTTAAAATAGAATTTATTGCAGAGGCGTTAGGAAAACTTTGTTTAGTAAATGTAAGCGATTGGATACTATTGTTTTTTTCATTTATTTCATAAGTCAATAGAGTGGCATCGGCTTGTAATTTAGCGGCTAATTTATTTTGAGAAAACGTAAGTGAGGTAATAAATAAGAAAGAAATAGTAAGTACTACGTAAATATTTTTCATTTGATGATTTTAAAAATGTTATTAGGTTGATATTGTTTACTAAAGCTATATAATATATTAGTATACTACAACGAAAAAACTACCTAATTAGTATTTTAAAAATCACGAAAACTAAAAAACCCAAAAATAGTTTGGGGTTTATGTTATTTGTAATCAAGCAATTATTGTTGCCCTCTTCTCATTCCGCCTTGTTTATTACCATTTTGGCGTTGTTTGCGTAAGCGTTCCATCAACTTCTTTTGAAAATGACTTCTCATTTTAATAAAGCGTTCAAATCTTTGAGCACCTAAAATAGTTGTAAAATTACTTTGATATTTCTTCTTAATATTTAATCTAGCTTGCTCCTTATCTAATTCCGGCAAGTCGTTTTTTACTGCCTTTAAATCATTTTCAAACTGGGCATGTACTGGCCAAAATTTTTGAGCCTCTTCGCTGGTTAAGTTTAATTCTTTTGTAACATAGGCTACATACAATGCTTGTATTTTTTCTTGCCTGGCACCATCATCCGCTGGCTTATTTTCTTGTGCCTTTATAGTTGCAAAACTGCTTATAGTAATACTGGCTAATAATAATAATTTTTTCATTCTATTAATTTTTAAAGTCTTCTAAATTTATGTTGTCTAAATAATTATCTAATGCCTTATCATCGGTTAAATAATCTTCTTGTGTTGGTAATTCTTTTTCGTCAATAACATTTGCCACTATGGCTGCATCTACATCTTCGCCATTAGCCTCTAAGTATTTTACAATTTCATCATCCGATACTTTATTTAATTCTTCATCTACATTTGTATTTTTTGCTAAAGTATATTGATCGTTAGTAAATGCTGTATTATCTACTTTAAAAAATTTAAACGCCCCAAACATAATAACACCAGTAAACACAGCAGCTACTGCATATTTTATAGCCGTAAAATTTCTTTTACGCATTGTAATAACTTTTGCTTGCGTTGGTTGTACTTTTTCTATTAACTCATCACTTAATTGCTCAAAATAATTTACAGGTACTGTATAAATATTTTGGTTTTGTATGCTATACAACATTGGCGATAATATTTTCAACTCTTCACTAGCATTATCTACTTGTTGTTGTTTTATTTTGGTTAGAATAGTATCGGCTAACGAATCGAAATATCCTTGTGGCACATTGCCTGTTTGTATTTTGTCTTTTGTTAAAAAACTGCTTTCCTCAATAGTAAGCGTAGCCAAAATGTCATTACACAATACATCAAAATAGCCTGATGGAACGTTATATACATTAACCTTTTGCAACCCTGCAAGTGTGTGGCTAAGTGTTTGTAATTCGTTCAATATATCTAGTCTATTTTCCATTTCAATTTTAAGACGGTTTTACAACCCAAAAGTTTAATTATTTACTATAAAATCTTCAATTTTTTTTACGGCGTGGTGGTAACTGGCTTTTAATGCCCCCTCACTAGTTTCCAATACTTCACTCATTTTTTGATAGGGCATTTCATCGTAATACCGTAAATTAAACACAACTCGTTGTTTTTCAGGCAATTGTTGTATTGCTACTTGAAGTTTCCATTCTAATTTATTAGCATCAAAATATTCGCTTGCTTTTACTTTATTGCTCAACCCACTTTCTTCATCACTTAGCGATAATGTACTTTTTCTTTTTTGTTGGTCTAAAAAAGTAAGGCTTTCGTTTGTGGCAATACGATACATCCAAGTATAAAGTTGACTATCTTCTCTAAAATTGTCCAAACCGTTCCACACTTTAATAAACATATTTTGCAGTACATC
>JANNWD010000354.1:0-2264 GCA_031408315.1 Bacteroidota bacterium | reverse complement strand
ACCCCTTGAATTAAAATCTTCTTTTACTGCCCACTGCCAATTGCCCACTGCTAACTTCTTAATCCATTCTGCATTAAACCATTTAGCTTTTTCATAATCAAATTTTGCACCAGCACTATGCACTCTTTCCAAACTAAAATTTTTAATTAACTCTTCTTTAGTAAATAATTCTTGCTCTGTACCTGCATTCCAGCCAAGCATGGCTAGTAAATTTATAAAAGCTTCTGGTAGAAACCCTTTCTCTTTAAACCCTTCTATTAATTCATTTGTTTTAGGGTCCATCCAATTCATAGCAAAAACTGGGAAGCCATATTTTGCCCCATCTCTCTTACTTAGCTTTCCGCTAGGGCCAAGTATTAATGGTAAGTGAGCCCACTTCGGCATTTTATCTAATCCAAATAAATATTTCCAAAGTAACACATGCACAGGTGCACTTGGCAACCATTCTTCACCTCTAAAGGCATGTGTAATTTTCATTAAAAAATCATCAACAACAACTGCTAAATGGTAGGTTGGCATTCCATCTGCTTTCAATAAAACTTTATCATCTACCAAGCCGGTTTCATTTTTTATTTCGCCACGTATAATATCTTCAAAACTAATAATTTCATTTTCTGGCATTTTAATTCTAACAACATATTTTGTGCCAGCATCCATCAACTCCTTTACTTCATTGGGTAAAAGCGATAATGAATTTTTCATTTTCATTCGTATCGTATGATCGTATTGTGGACTAGGGTTTTTTTCACTCTTATTTTCACTCCTCATTTTTTCCAATTCCTCTGGCGTATCAAAAGCATAATATGCATATCCATCGTTTACCAACTTTTCGGCATATTGTTTATAAACACCTTGCTCTTTTCTTTCGCTTTGGCGGTATGGTCCAAAACTGCCACCATGGAGTGGGCTTTCATCAGGCTCAATACCACACCACTTTAAGCAATCAAATATATATTGCTCAGCACCAGCAACAAGCCTTGTTTGGTCGGTATCTTCAATTCTAACAACAAAATCGCCGCCATGTTTTTTAGCAAACAAATAATTATACAAAACCGTTCTCACACCACCTAAGTGTAACCCACCTGTTGGGCTTGGTGCAAAACGTACTCTAATTTTACTCATGCTACAAAGATAAGTTTTGATTTAAGATTGTAGATTTAAGATTGTAGATTTGTGGAAAGGATTTCTGATACCAGCTTTTGTTCCTTGGTTGAGCTTCGGTGGCGTCGCAATCCGTTCATCTTTCAATTTACTATTTGGCTTTGCAGCCCATATTTTTATGACCGCAGTAGCACCACACTTTTGGCAAAAAAATAAAAATTCCATCTTTAACATTTTAAAGAGAGATTTATATTTTGTAAAAACACCTTGGTGGATTAAAAAACTTTACCCAAAATGCGTATGGGATATTAAAACTAAGGAGAAAGTTTTATACATTACTTTCGACGACGGCCCACATCCAACTATTACACCTTTTGTTTTGCAAGAATTAAAAAAGTATAATGCAAAAGCTACTTTTTTTTGTATTGGTGATAATGCAAAAAAATATCCCGAAGTTTTACAACAAATAATTGCAGATGGTCATTCACTCGGTAATCACACTATGCACCATTTAAATGGATGGAAGACAAGCGATACAAATTATATAAATGATATTAAGGAGGTTGTGCAATATATCAACTCCACCAGCTTATTCCGTCCGCCATACGGCAGAATAACTAAATCGCAAATAAAAAAAATTATAAGCCTCAACTTTCCACTTTCAATTATTATGTGGAATATTTTGGCTGGCGATTGGGAACAATCTTTGCACCCACACAAATGTTTTAATCAAATTAAAAACAAAATTTACCCTGGGGCAATTGTAGTATTTCATGATAGTGACAAAGCAAAGGAAAGAATGGAATATGCTTTTCCAAAATTGCTAAAGTGTGCAAGTGAGCAAGGGTATAATTTTAAAAAAATAGAATAATAGTTTATTCTTTTATTTCTCTTATCAATGTAATTAATGTGCCATTATTATTTTCAATTTTAAAATCAATTTCCACATCGGTCATTCTTTTTTTCATATTTTTTAAACCATTGCTAAACTGGCGTAAGTTATCAAAATCAATACCCTTACCATTATCCTGAATAAATAGTTTTACAATTTTTCCTTCTGTTTCTAAAACTAATTTTACTTCAGTGGCGTTGGCATGTTTTAAAATATTATTCAAAGCCTCTTTAACTACCAAAAAAACATTTCGCCGTATAAAGCCATTTAC
>JANNWD010000353.1:0-12063 GCA_031408315.1 Bacteroidota bacterium | reverse complement strand
TTATTAATTGCTCCCCAAAATAACGGATAGCATCCCTTGGTAATTCGTTGGGCAAATTGCCTACTGCCATTATATCAATACTGTTTTCTAAATAAGGCAATGTTTTTTCAAACGTAGTTTTATCAATTCCATAAACAGGCTCTTCAATAGTAGCATCACCAACGTTACAAGGCACACTGCCACCAGCATCGTCGGTTACATCTGCAATTGTTTTTATTCTAAAATCGCTACTTTTTATGTCTCCCATTTCAAACAAACGAGGGATATTTTTTTCCCAATAAACCCCATTCATTAAAATATCGGTTTGTGGTAAAAATTGTTTAAACGTACAAGTGTAATTTTTTGGGTTATTATGAAAATCTTCTCGGTTATATTTTTTTGTTTGGTTGTGTTCGTATAAATCTGCTCCCTTTAAATGTACATAAACGGGGTAAGTAAATTCTCTACGTAAATAATCTTCTGGCTCTACTTGATGAATGCCCATTAAATTCATAATTTCTAAAACGCCATGTGCTACCCTACCACTACCTGTTACTGCAATTTTAATATTGGGTAATTTTAATCCAAAATAGGTATGAATTAATTGTCTAAAATCTTTTGATGCACCAACTCGTTTTAAATTAAATTGTTTTGCTCTATTTCCATAAGCCATTATTCCGTTGTGAGCACCAACAATTCCTGCAAAAAAACCAAACCCAATTATTCTAGCACCATCTTCATGTTCTAAGCATTCATAATCAATCAACGTATTTTTTTGTTGTATTATCTTTTTAAACAACTCTTGATTATATGGTTGTAATTTTTTGGTATGACTAAAAAATAAATAAGTTTTATAAGGTAGCAACATTTCTTTAGGTACTTCTTTAATTCCCAATAAAACATTACAAGCACTTAAATCCTCAACTACTTCTATCCCAGCCATGGCATATTCTTTATCATTAAAACACCTATGTATACAAGATTGTATAGTAACCTTTACATCATCAAAATTTTTATGTAGCCATTTGCATTGTGCAGGAGTAAGTGCCACACGGCTGTCGGCAGGTATTTTACCTTCTCTTATTAAACCTATATTTAGCATTAATCGTTTTTTAAAAGGGGCAAGTTATACCATTTTAAAGAATTATTTTTGCTGTATGAATTATTTTGAACTATTTAATTTACCAGTAACAATTAAGGTAGATAAAACTATTCTTTCCAAAAAATTTATTGAATTGCAAAAGCAATTTCATCCCGATTTTTTTACTCAAGCTAATGAAGATGAACAAGCCAATGCTTTAGAAAAATCATCTACTTTAAACAAGGCATTAAAAACCTTAAAAAATGAAGACGAAACCTTAAAATATATTTTGATTGAAAAAGGATTTTTGCAAGAAGATGAAAAATTTCAACTTCCACAAACTTTTTTAATGGAAGTAATGGAGTTAAACGAAGATTTAAATGAACATTCAAAACAGCAAATTGAGGCTTTTGAAAACAACATTTATAAAGATGTGGAGAATAGTATTAAAACTTACGATGATAAAACAATTACACCTCAACAATTACAAATTTTAAAAGAATATTACTTTAAGAAAAAATACTTGCAGCGTATTTTGGAGAGAATTGAGGATTAACGTAATATTGTAATCCTTATAAAGTTGCCCATGTGGCGGAATTGGTAGACGCAGCAGACTCAAAATCTGCCATTCGCAAGGGTGTGAAGGTTCGATTCCTTTCGTGGGCACAAAGCTCTTCATTTTTTTGAAGAGCTTTTTTATTTTTAGTTATCTTACATCACAATAAATTGCCATAATGAATTTAGATTTTAACAAAAACGAAGACGCCAACAAACTAGCTTGGAGCAGTATTAAAAAACAATTAGAAAAAATTTACGAAGGCGGCGGAAAAAAATCGATAGAAAAACAAAGAGAACGCAATAAACTAACCGCAAGAGAGCGTATTGAATACTTATGTGATGAAGGAAAACCCTTTACCGAAATTGGTGCATTTGCAGGTTTTGAAATGTATGCAGAGCAAGGCGGATGCCCAGCTGGCGGCACTGTTAGCGGCATAGGTTATGTAAGCGGCAGGCAATGTATTGTAGTGGCAAACGACCAAACGGTAAAAGCAGGTGCATGGTTTCCTATAAGTGGTAAAAAGAATTTGCGTATGCAAGAGATGGCAATGGAAAATAAATTACCCATTATTTATTTGGTAGATAGTGCCGGTGTTTACTTACCTATGCAAGACGAAATTTTTCCTGATAAAGAACACTTTGGACGCATATTTAGAAACAACGCCAAAATGAGTGCCATGGGCATTACACAAATTGCCGCCGTTATGGGTGCATGTGTAGCAGGAGGTGCTTACCTACCTATTATGAGTGATGAAACGCTGATGGTAGAAGGTAACGGCAGTATTTTTTTAGCAGGCAGTTATTTAGTAAAAGCCGCCATTGGCGAAGATATTGATAACGAAACCCTTGGCGGTGCCAACACACACAACGCCATTAGCGGCATTGCCGATTATAAATTTGCTACCGAAAAAGAATGCCTCGACCATATTAAAAAAATATTTAGCAAACTAGGCAAACCACAAAATGCAGGATTTGATAGAATAAAAAGTATAGCACCAAAAACAAACAACGGCGATATTTATGGCATAATGAGTGAAGGCAATACCAAGCCTTACAATATGGTTGATTTAATAAATTGTATAACCGATGCCGATAGTTTTGATGAATTTAAACAAGACTATGGTAAAAGTATTTTGTGTGGTTATGGCAGAGTAGATGGTTGGGCTGTGGGCATTGTTGCCAACCAACGTTTAGTTTTAAAAAATGCAAAAGGCGAAATGCAAATGGGTGGTGTAATTTATAACGATAGTGCCGATAAAGCTGCCCGTTTTATAATGAACTGCAACCAAAAAAAAATACCACTAGTTTTTTTACAAGATGTTACTGGCTTTATGGTAGGCAGCCGCAGTGAACATAGCGGCATTATAAAAGATGGTGCAAAACTAGTAAACGCTGTAGCTAATAGTGTAGTGCCAAAAATTACCATTATTGTTGGTAATAGTTTTGGTGCAGGCAATTACGCTATGTGTGGTAAAGCCTACGACCCTCGTTTTATTTACGCCTGGCCCACAGCAAAAATTGCAGTAATGGGTGGTGAGCAAGCGGCAAAAACATTACTACAAATACAAGTTGCCAGTTTAAAAAGTAAAGGCGAAATAATTAAGCCTGAAGATGATCAAAAAATGCTAAACGAAATTACCCAACGCTACCAGGCCCAAACCCTACCGCAATACGCCGCCGCAAGGCTTTGGGTAGATGCTATTATTGACCCTGCAAAAACTAGGGAGGTAGTTAGTGAAGGTATTGCAGCGGCTAACCAAAATGCAGATATGGAGGAGTTTAAGGTTGGGGTTTTTCAGGTGTAATAATTAGATGATTTTAAATACTAAAAGTAATGAATTGGTATTATAAATATTAGCTAATATTAACGTTGTTGCAAAGGGATTAATTGGTCTAAATAACTATTATTAAAAATAGTTTTAATTGGGCTACAGAGAGTATTAATAATAAACTACATTGTTATTTTGAGGGAAATTTTAAGAAAAAGAAATAAGGAGGAATATTTTTCATTGTTGGTGTCCAAGTAAATAAATCATTGCTCATAAACATAAATGAATTTTTTTCCTCTTTATTAACCAGTGTACTTATGTTGTGTGGAGACATTTTTGTATTTAATAATTTGGGCTTGCCTTTTGCATCATAAATTTTGACATAATTAGCACAATCAACACAAAGCATGTTATAAAAAATGCTATCAACATTAGGTACATAAAAGCCTAAATACCTATTCTCTTTTTTAGCTTTAGTATCATAATCAAGAAGCATAATTGCATTAAGTGGTGTAGTTTTTTTATTAATATAAAATATACTTTTAGTTGGTTTTATTTTAAAATTAATTGCCGTTCCATTATTCTGAGAAAGATATAAAGTGTAATGCCCTTTTTTTGGTAAATCATAAACAAACGTACCACTTCTAGTACCTAATTTAATAAACTGTTCTTTATAAATTGAATAATCATTACTAAGTAAAGCTGTATACCCACTATTATTTGTTTGATTGTTAATATGTTTACTCTCTTTACAAGAATATTCAATAAAAATTTTTGTAGGTTCGTCCGTATAAACGCAAAATGGATATCGGTATGAATAAAAATTATCAATATCAATAAGTTTAACACCAAAACTATCTGCCCTATATTTTAGTGCCTTTTTAAACAGCTCATCATTTTCCTCATAAAAAAATGTAGCTCTTGGAATATATTTTTTAGCAGCTAAATCAAATTCTTTAGCAATTACCTCATCTGCATTTGCCGTAATATTTTTGAAATGATTACTAGTTAAATAATCCCATTTTTTTATAAGTGTCTCATTTCCAGAAAAGTTTAATTTCAGCAGATCGTTCAACTGAGAATTATGGAAAATCATTTTATCATACATTTTCCAGGTGTACTCTAAAATTTCATTAGCTTTCTCTCCTCTTAAATTGGGATTAATTTTATATTCCTTTTCCGTATACAAATCGTTACCTAATTCGTAATATTTTGCCAAGTACACAGCATAGGCTTTTAGTTCCTCAATTCTTTTTTTTTGACTTGCAAGTAATGATTTATTAATTGCCGCTTTTTTTATTACAGAAAAAAAATTACCCAATTCATCGTCGTAAAAGCTCCCAAAATCGTGGCCAGTACCCAAATGTACTTTAGAAAAATACCACTCATGCATCATTTTGTTTATGTGCACTTCTTCGGAACCAAAACTGTTTTTACAAAAAAGTTTAAACTCTTTTTCAATATCAGTATAAGGTTCGGCTAAATATTTTAAAATAAAATATTGCGGAATGGCAGCTGCTAAATTGCTACCACCGCTTTCAAATGCAAAACCATCAATATTTAAAGATTTAAGATTTTTTAAATAGCTAAAGTATTCTTTAAGGTTAAAAAAAGGCATGTCTTTATTCCAAACACCAATATTGATATAATCATAAACACTTAAGTGCTTTGTTTTTTTAGCCCATCGTTTAATCAATCCTATTGGAGTTGCAACATTATGAAATGCAGTTGCAACAATTTCAACATGTATATTGGGTTCAAGTTTTATAGATGGCGTATCCGTTCTTTCTGTATATGCATATGTATTTACGCCTACATTAGGATAAACAGATTCTATTTTTTTAGCTGCCTTATTGGCTATGTCAAATACTTGATCGGAAATTGATTTGTATTTTTTATTACATTCTGGTGTAGTACAGTAATTTAATCCATCTCCAGGATCTACAGATTGAAATTTTGACCAGGGTATATAAGAAGGAATATTGGAATGTTCATTTTTGTACTGTGAAATTATCCAGTTAATAAACATATTCACGCCTTTGTTATTCGTTGGGTCTATTTTCCCCTCAACACTGTATTGCCTTTTCCCATTAATTGGTGCCAATATGGTAGGGTCAGCTTCAATTTCTTTTTGATGTGTAATATTAAATAATTCTCCAATGTGGCCGCCCATATTTATAAATTCGCTACCCATTCTGTTTCGCCTATACCAAGTAACCCATTCTGCTTCGGGCAAAGTTGTCCCATTTTCATCCAAATTTTTTACGTTGGCAAATGCACCAGAGGTAGCAAATACTCTATGTTTAAAAAAAGGTTTCCAAATTTCGTTGTATTTTTTTCCTATATAAATAGATTGTAATTGTGGAATTATTGTCCAGACTTTACCTGGCATATAAAATTTGTACCCGAGTTTTTCTAGATATGTATATAAACCATAGGAAATGCCTGTAGCATACTTTGCCGAAATTTTTACAAAGTTTATGCCATCGGAATTAATAGTAGCAGCTTCGTTATTGGAGAGTTTACTTGTACTATCTAACAATAAAAAAATGCCTTTTGTAGCACTTTTATCATACTCGGCAATAGTGTATGATTTGCCAGTAGCCTGATTTAATAAATCCGCTAAATCTTGTGCTAGTATTTTGGGATGAAAATAATAATAATACCTATTCCAAATATAGGGAGCTTGTTTTGTAGATGAATAATAAATTTTATTTTTATCGCCTTGAGCATTACCTTTTATAGCAAAGAGGAGGCATAGAAAAATAAAAGAAAATCGCATTATAAAATTATTTTTTTTGATATTTTTTTTAAAACTTGATTTTAAGGCAACCCCAACAACTTAAAACCAACCCTTAAATTTTCTAAATACATCATTACCATTAGTGAATAACATTAAACCAATGATGATAAAGAAACCTATGGTGTTAGCTTTTTCTAAAAACTTATCGGGTACTTTTTTGCCTGTAATCATTTCTATTAGGGTAAATAAAATATAACCGCCATCAAGCATTGGAATTGGTAAAAAATTCATAAATGCTAGGGCTACGCTAAAGAAAGCGGTAATACCCCAAAAATACTCCCAATCCCAGCTGCCGCCAAAGGCTTGTGTCATACTTGCAAAACCACCCATGCCTTTATATGCTCCGGTAGATGGAGAAAAAATTAATTTAAACTGGTCAATATAATCACCAAGTTTAGAAAATGTTTTTTTAACTCCTGCACTAAAGCTTTCAAAAAAACCATACGTTTTCTTATCCACTTTTAACCATTGCATATTGTTCAACGAATCGGCAGATAAATAAGCTAATCCTAATTTTTTATTTTGATCAAGTTGTACTTTATAAACTAATTCTTTATTATCTCTGCTTACAGTTACGGCAACAGTTGCAGAGTCTTTTAATACGGATGTATAAGTAGAAATATCATCCCAATAATTTACAACTACACTATCAATTTTTACAATTTTATCGTTAGGCAAAATTCCTGCTTTATATGCGTTACTTTCTTTTTTAAATTTAGCATCGTCAATATTGCCTACAATATTTGGCATACGTAAATTAAGTAAGCCTTTTTTATCTAATTTTTTGGTAGATAATTGCCCAAGCACATCTTTAGGTAATGCAATATTTACATTTACTCCATTTCTTTCTACAACAATATCTTTACCGCCTATTAAAATTTTCTTTGGTACATCATCAAAATACTGAACAGTTTCCCCATTTACAGAAATAATTTTATCTCCATTTTGAAACCCAAATTTATACATCAAACTATCTCCTACCGTAATTCCATTTTTCAATGATGAATTTACAATCTTCTTTTCTCCCCATACAAATAAAATACCAGCATAAATAATAAAGGCTACTATCACATTTACCAATATTCCTCCCATCATTATTAATAAACGCTGCCAAGGTTTTTTGCTACGAAATTCCCATGGCTGTGGTGGGCTTTTTAGTTTTTCGGCATCTTGTGTTTCATCTTGCATACCATCTATTTGCACATAGCCCCCTAACGGAAACCAACCTATCCCAAATTCGGTATCGCCTACTTTCTTTTTAAATAAACTAAAATTTAAAAGCGTTGGTACAGGGAATAAAAAGTCGAAGAACAAATAAAATTTATTTACTCTTGTTTTAAACAAACGGGCAAAAAAGTAATGCCCCCACTCATGCAATACAATAAGTAGAGAAAGAGATAGAAGGAATTGTGCTATTTTAATAAAAGTTTCCATTAATAATTTGTGATTTTTTGATTTTAACCGCAGAGACGCTGAGACGTTGAGATATTATTTTTTGAGTTAATCATTGTGAATTTTATAAAATTTGCATTTAATTGTAATGCTTGCTTTAAACGTTGAATATAGCTGTTTTAGTACAAGTGAGTGACACAACGATGTTTAATAGTAGTACAAAAGCATGTGTCAAAAAAAATACAATTACAGGTTTATCAACGAAGCGGCAAAATTACGGGCTTCGGCATCGCTATCAAAATAATCTTGAAGGGTTGGTTTTTCTATAAAAGCTACGTTTTGCATGGTTTTTTCTACAATTGCAGTCATATCTAAAAAGCCAACACGGTTGCGTAGAAAAGCCCACACGGCAATTTCGTTAGCCGCATTTAGCACACAGGGTACATTTCCGCCTTTGTATAATGCATCGGTTGCCAAAGCTAAATTTCGGAAAGTTTTAACATCTGGCTCTTCAAAACCAAGGCTTGGGTATTTTCTAAAATCTAACCGAGGAAAATCGTTTTGAATCCGCTTTGGAAAACCCATGGCGTATTGTATAGGCAACTTCATATCGGGTAAGCCCATTTGTGCTTTTATGCTTCCATCGGTAAATTGTATCATGCTATGGATGATACTTTGTGGGTGTACCACCACTTGTATTTGATCTGGCTTTAAATCAAACAACCACTTGGCTTCAATCATCTCTAGCCCTTTATTCATAAGGGTTGCAGAGTCAATTGATATTTTAGCCCCCATTGCCCAATTAGGATGTTGCAAGGCATGATCTCTTTTTACATTAACCAAAAAATTAGGTTTTTTACCTAAGAATGGTCCACCACTTGCAGTAAGAATAATTTTTTCAATTAGGTTTTTGTACTCCCCTACCAAGCATTGAAAAATGGCTGAATGTTCACTATCTACAGGTATTATTGTAGCGTTATTTTCAGCCGCTTGCTGCATTACAATATCGCCTGCTACCACTAAAGTTTCTTTATTGGCAAGCCCAATTATTTTGCCTTTTTGCACGGCTTTTAAGGTGGGTTTTAGGCCTGCAAAGCCTACAATACCTGCCAACATCATATCATACGTATCAAAATTTGCCACTTCCTCTAAAGCGTCTTCACCAGTAAACACTTTAGTATCGGTTAATGCCAAGGCAGTTTTTACTTTGGCAAACTTAGCTTCATCGCCTATTACAACTGCATTTGGCTTAAACTCCAATGCTTGTTTTATCAACAATTCGTCGTTGGTTTGTGCAGTTAAAATTTCTACTTCAAATAAAGTAGGGTTGGCTTTAATTACCTCTAAAGCTTGTGTTCCAATAGAACCAGTAGAACCGAATATGGCAATGCGTTTTTTTTGCACTTATAGTTTTTTGTAGTGTATAAAAGTAGGATTAATTAGTGAGATGTTGATTGCTTATTGTAGATAATTTTCAAGCTCATCAGCAATTTTTCTATCATTGCTTAACCTAGGCACTTTATTTTGTCCTCCTAACTTTCCTTGACTTTTCATGTAATTAATAAAACCATTTTTTTGTAAGCAAGCTATTTTAAGAGGCTGTAAAATATTACCCGTAATTAAATCGTCGTAATACGCATTTTTTTTGCGAAGATTATCATCAATTTTTTTTGCAAATGCCTCCATATTTATTGGCCTATTTTCAAACTCTATAAACCACTCATGATAACTTTTACCCTCTCCTTGTGCTATCATTGGGGCAACAGTAAACTCTGTTACTTTAATAGTTGATTCGTTTGCTGCTTTAAGTAAAGCAGCCTCTACTTCCTCACCAATTACATGCTCACCAAAGGCACTTATAAAATGTTTTGTTCTACCGCTTACAATTATTCGGTATGGATTTGTAGATACAAATTTTACAGTATCGCCAATATTATAACCCCACAAACCGGCATTACTATTAATTATTAAGGCATAGTTCTCTCCTATTTTTACATCTTTCAATGTAAGCCTGGTGGGCTTTTCGTTAAAAATTTCTGCGGCAGGTACAAACTCAAACAATATTCCGCTGTGTGTATTTAGCAATAATCCTTGTGCTTTTTGAGAATCTTGAAAAGCAAAAAAACCCTCACTAGCTGGAAACAATTCAATACAATCAATTTTACGCCCAATGCTTTCTTCCAACTTTGCTTTGTAGGGCTCAAAGTTTACACCGCCTTGTACCATTACATTAAAATTAGGAAAAAGGTCTCCAATTTTTTTACTACTTTTTTCTTCCAATCTATCAAAATACATTTGCATCCAAGGTGGTATACCGCTAATCAGCGTCATATTTTGATTAATGGTTTCTTCTACAATTTTATCTAATTTTTCTTCCCATTCTTCAATACAATTGGTGGTATAACTTGGTAGCTGATTAGCTCTTAAATATTTTGGTATATGATGGTTTACTATACCGCTCAATCTTCCTGTGGGTATATCGCCAATTCTTTCCAAAACTGGTGAGCCGCTTAAAAAGATGAGTTTGCCATCTGCAAATTTTGTGTTACCCGTTTCTGCCATGTAGCATAGTAAGGCATTACGGGCTGTGTTTATGTGATTAGGTATACTGTCTTTTGTAATAGGAATATATTTTACACCGCTTGTGGTACCGCTTGTTTTAGCAAAATAAATGGGTTTGCCTTTCCACAATACATTATGCTTGCCTTCTTTAATTTTTTCTATGTAAGGTTTTAATTGTTCGTAATCTCTTATGGGTACTTGTTGTATAAAATCTTCATAGGTTTTTATTTTGTCAAAATTATGGTCTCTACCAAACTCTGTTTTAATACCTACTTTAATAAGGTTATTAAAAATGGCTTGCTGCCCCTCAACAGCATGTTCCATTTGTTTTTTTATTTGCTTGTATATGTAGTTAGCAAAAGGTTTTGCTAAGATTGATTTAATTGTCATTTGATGCCGCTATTTTTTTGCCACAGATTATACGAATTTACACAAATGAAATGACGGAAATTTACCTTTTATCATTTACTAATTAACTTTAACGATTTACTCTCAACTATTTACACTCACAACTCCAATCGGTATCCAAATCTATACAAGTAACAACCACCATTTCGCCATTTGGTTTGGGTGCAAACACAATACGTACTCGTTGGTTATCATGTGTTGTTCCTTCTAAGGGGTAAGTTCTTCCTCTTGCATCATTTTCTACTTTACTAAAATTAATATTTCCGCTTTGTAAAATTTCTTTTATTTCGCTTTCGTCAATATGCCTGCAAGCCATACGGCAACGGGCATGTTTGGTAATTACTAAATCGTTATACCGTCTATCAAACCCTTCGTTTCTATTTTGATTTTCGGCTGGCGAAGGAGGGTTTATTGTAATGTGATTGTCCGTTTGTTCAGTATTTTGTTTCGTTTTTTTTGCACCACGTTGATTTTTTTTAATGTATAAAAGCAAAAAAGCGGCAGCTAACAAGATAATATATGGAAGATATTTTTTAAGCATAAATTTATATATGTAAAAGTACAACATTTAATCTCCCATATAATTACCTCACCCAACCCCTCTCCAAGGGAGAGGGAACTGAAAGATTTAAGCGATTGTTAAAAAATTTAAAGAAGCCTTTTTGTTATCTTTGCAACCATGCAAAAATCGGTAGCGTTACATACATTGGGCTGTAAGCTTAATTTTTCCGAAACCTCCACCATTGGTAGGCTTTTGGAAAACGACGGCTTTATTAAAAAAGATTTTAATGAAGTAGCAGATGTATATGTAATAAATACTTGTAGCGTTACCGAAAATGCTGATAAAGAGTGTAGGCAATTAGTTCGTAGAATACAGCGTAAAGCACCCCAAGCAATGGTGGTAATTACGGGTTGTTATGCTCAACTTAAACCTAAAGAAATTGCTGAAATACCGGGTGTAGATTTAGTATTGGGTGCTGCAGAAAAATTTAATATCACCCAACATCTTAAAGAAATAACCAAAGGCGATAGCACAAAAATTTGCAGTTGCGATATTGAAGATGTAAATGTGTTCACGGCTTCTCACTCCATAAACGATAGAACAAGAACATTTTTAAAAGTGCAAGATGGCTGTGATTATAGTTGCAGCTTTTGTACTATACCTATGGCAAGAGGAAAAAGTAGAAGTGATAGTATTGAAAATGTAATTGCTAATGTAGAAAGCATAGCTGAAAGTGGTGGTAAAGAAATTGTATTAACAGGCATAAACCTTGGTGATTTTGGAAAAGGATTTATAGGTGGTAAAAAAAATGAAGAAAGTTTTTTTGAATTGATAAAAGAATTAGATGAGCTAGAAGGGATTGAGCGTTTTAGAATATCATCTATTGAGCCCAATTTACTAGGTAACGAAATAATTGAGTTTGTAAGTAATAGCAAACACTTTATGCCGCATTTTCATATACCGCTACAAAGCGGTAGCAATAAGGTTTTGGGCATGATGAAGAGAAGAT
>JANNWD010000352.1:0-16607 GCA_031408315.1 Bacteroidota bacterium | reverse complement strand
ACGGCTTTATTCACTAAACTAGCCGCCTCACTTAATAAAATTGCACTTTGTACTTTAAGGCCGCTATCGTCAATTAGCTTTTTAGCTACATCGGCATTGGTACCTTGTAAACGAACAATAATAGGTATATCAATATTACCAATACTTTGGTAAGCATCAATAACACCCTGTGCAACTCTATCGCAACGAACAATACCGCCAAAAATATTAATCAATATTGCTTTTACTTTAGGGTCTTTCAAAATTATTCTAAAACCAGCCTCAACAGTTTGTGCATTTGCACTACCACCAACATCTAAAAAGTTGGCAGGCTCACCACCACTTAATTTAATCATATCCATAGTAGCCATTGCAAGGCCAGCACCATTTACCATACAACCCACATTGCCATCAAGCTTTACAAAATTTAAATTAAATTTTCCAGCCTCAACCTCAGTAGGGTCTTCTTCACTTGTATCTCTTAACGCAGCCACATCTGTATGACGCATTAAGGCATTATCATCAATATTCATTTTACAATCTACTGCAATTATTTTATCATCGCTAGTTTTAAACAACGGATTAATTTCCAACATACCACAATCTAAACTCACATAAGCATTGTATAAATTAGTAACAAATTTGGTACAACTTTTAAAAGCCTCACCACTCAATCCTAAATTAAACGCAATTTTACGAGCCTGAAAACCCAACAATCCACCACTTGGATGAATCCATTCTTTAAATATTTTTTCTGGAGTATCATGTGCTACATCTTCAATATTCATACCGCCTTCGGTGCTATACATAATTACATTTTCGCCTTTAGCTCTATCCAATAAAATACTCAAATAAAATTCTTTAACAGGGTTTGCACCATCATAATAAACATCTTGTGCTACCAATATTTTGTTAACTACTTTACCAGCCTCACCAGTTTGAATAGTTACTAATGTGCCGCCCAAAATATTTTGTGCAATTTGTTTTACATCTTCCGCATTTTTACCAACGGCAACGCCACGTTGCTCAGTACCCACAATTTTGCCTTTGCCACGGCCGCCAGCATGAATCTGTGCTTTTACTACGGCAAACTTGCTACCGTATTGCGTATGTATTTGTCGGTAAGCTTCCTCTGCCTCATTTGGGGTGTTGCAAGCAATGCCTTCTTGTACAGGCACATTGTATTTTTTTAATAATTCCTTGGCTTGATATTCATGCAAATTCATAGTAAAATATTTTAGCGAAGATAAGAAACAGTTGGCAGTTTACCGTTGGCAATTAAGTAAATAAACCTGTTTTTTGCTATAATACTAGCTAATATTTTCATAGCAACATCGTTGTGTCACAATCCGTTCATCGGCATATCATTGGGGGGCTTTTACTGTAGCGTATGAGCTATATATTTATTTAACATTCCTTAATCATAATCAACTATTGCAAACCGCAAACCCCAACCCTAAATCCTTATCTTTGCTGCCAAAAATAACTAATCATTTATGCTTTCAAAAATCAATACGGCAGTATCATTCATCCAAAATTTATATAATACCAAACCACAAGTAGGCATTGTGTTAGGTAGCGGTTTAGGCAGTTTTACTAGCGAAATTTCGGTAGAAAAGGAAATACCGTATAGCGATATTCCACATTTTCCGGTAAGCACAGTTGAAGGGCATAGTGGCAAACTTATTTTTGGCGAACTAGGCGGCAAAAAAGTTGTAGCCATGGCTGGTCGTTTTCATTTTTACGAAGGCTACGGAACCAATGAAGTTGTTTTTCCTATAAGAGTAATGAAATTTTTAGGGATAGAAACGTTATTAGTAAGCAACGCAGCTGGTGGTACAAATAAAGATTGGAAAGTGGGAGATTTAATGATTATAAAAGACCATATAAGTCAGTTTACACTTAACCCATTAGTGGGTAAAAATGATGAAACATTTGGCCCCCGTTTTCCGGATATGAGTGAGCCATACAAAAAGAATTTAATTGATAAAGCAAAATTAATAGCTGCCGATAAAAATATCATTTTAAAAGAAGGCGTTTACTTTGGTGTTACTGGTCCTACTTTTGAAACTAGGGCAGAATATAAAATGATACAATTATTGGGCGGTGATGCTGTTGGAATGAGTACAGTACAAGAAGTAATTGCGGCAGTACACATGGGCTTACCCGTTTTTGCAATGAGTGTAATTACAGATATTGGAATACGGGATGAAGAAAATACCATAACGCATGATGAAGTTTTGCAAGCTGCAAAAGATGCAGAACCAAAGCTGACTTATATTTTTGCAGCATTAATTGCACAATTGTAACACATTGTAATGCTTACGAAAAAAGCAAAAAGCATGACAGTTCAAAATTTATTTGACCCAACAAAAATTTTTATAACTAACGTAAAATGAAAAATTAATACACAACAAACTATATGAAAATTTTTATCTCCTTCTTACTTTTTTTATTTGTTTGCAAATTTTCTTTTGCACAAATAGATGGTATAATGGGAAGGGTAAAATCGACTACGGATGGTTTTAAAGGCGGTAGTAGTGGTGGTAGAAAAGATAGTGCTGCATTAGGTTTTGAACGTAGAGATGATAAAAAAGATTCTATTAATTTAACCTTTAGAGTTTTAGATAGCATACGTAATGGTCGTTTAGATTCTATTATTAATGATTTTGATCGCTATTTTTCTATACCATCCTCCTACATTTATTTAGGTAATAATGGTGCCGCCGCAAATTCTTTAATTTTTAAGCCCAATACCAAGGCTGGGTTTGATGCTGGTTTTCATGCTTTTGATATTTATAAATTAAAAATAGAAGATACAAGGTTTTACAAAACCAATAGACCATACTCCCAATTAAGTTATCAAATTGCTAGTGGTAAAGAGCAAATGATAAAAGCTTTTCATACACAAAACCCACGACCAAATTGGAATTTTGGCTTTAATTATTCTTTAATTAGTTCGCCAGGTTTTTTTGTTACCCAAAATGCTAATCATAAAAGTTACCGATTGTTTAGCAACTATCAAGGTTTACGAAAGCGTTACTCAGCCTATTTTGTAGTACAAGGTAATAAAATAAAAAATTCGGAAAATGGAGGTATTCAAAACGATTCGTTATTAAAAAATCCAAATAATAAAGAGCGTTTTAGTATACCTGTAAATATGGGCAATTCTTCAAATTACAGCTCAAATCCATTTAATACAGCTGTTTACACAGGAAATATTTATAAAGATTTTACTTTTTTTCTTAGACAAACGTATGATATTGGAAAAAGAGATTCAATTGCTGTAAATGACTCTACAACTGACTATTTATTTTATCCCAAGTTTAGATTACAACATACTTTTAATTACAATACCCAACAGTATTTATTTACAGATTCTAAAACTCATTTAACTAGGTACACTCAAGAAAATTTTGTGGAGGATTCTTTATTTTATAAAAAGAGCTACAATATTAAATTTGATAACCCCACAGATACCGTTGCATTTAAAGATAAATGGACAACCATCAGTAACGATTTTTCTTTACTCCAATTTCCCGATACAAAAAATCAGGCCCAATTTATTTTAGCAGGTGTTAGATTAGATAATATAAAAGGTGTTTTTGCTAAAGGCACAAAAAATTATTACAACGTTGTGGTGCATGGAGAGTATCGCAATAAAACCCGTAATCGGTTATGGGATGTATTGCTAAAAGGAGAGTTTTATGCCAATGGGTTTAATGCTGGCGACTATACAGCACAAGCCAGTATTGGTCGCTATTTAAACAAAAAATTTGGTGCTGTAAATTTGTTTTTTATCAACACAAGCCGAACTCCTTCTTTTATATTCAATAATACATCTTCTTTTAATTTAGATAATAAATCATACACCAAAAAAGAAAATATTATTTCGTTTGGTGCTACTGCAATTAACCAGTTTGTAACGCTGTCTTTTAAAAATCATTTGCTAACAAACTATACTTATTTTACCAATTATTATCAAGCAACACAAAGTAGCAAAGTAATTAATTTGCTACAATTGTCTGCATCAAAAATGATTAGGCTAAATAAAAAATGGAATTGGTATATTGACGTTACAGCCCAGCAAACCGATAAAACATCTCCCATAAAAGTTCCTTTATTATTTACCAGAAATAGATTGGCTTACGAAGGCGTTTATTTTAAAAACTTAAATTTAAGTGCTGGCTTAGAGGTTAGGTATTACACTCCTTATAAAGCAAATAATTATTCGCCAGTTATGGGCAGCTTTATACCGCAAGATACAGTTACCATAAAAAATTTACCCGATGTATCTGCTTTTATGCATTTTAGAATAAAAGCTTTTACTGCATTTATACGTACCGAAAATTTAAATACCGTTAGCTTTAAAAATGGCTTTGGTTTTACAAACAACAACTTTGCAGCACCACATTATCCTACACAAGGCTATATGTTTAGGTTGGGAATATTATGGGGCTTTGTAAATTAGCTTTCAAACACTGATGAAACGGATTGTGGCGGATTTTTACTGATTTATTTGTTTTGTAAATGCCTAATTAATATTGAAAATCTGTTTTAATCTGTTAAAATCTGCTAAATCCGTGTCTCCATCCAAAAATTCATTATACCTTTGCTTCAGTGAAAAAAATACTTCTTACCATAATAGCATTTATTTACATGGCAGTATCTACAGGTATTGCAATGGAAGTGCATTATTGTATGGGTAAGTTGGCTGGGGTAGAATATTTTGGAAATGAGGATGAAAAATGTGGAAAATGTGGAATGAAGGAAGTAGGCAAAAATGGTTGCTGCCACGATGAACATAAATTTATAAAGTTAGAAGATAGCCACAAAAATGTTTTTAATAACCTCGATTTTACTACAATAGAGGTTGCCATTATAAATACACTACCAATATTTGATTGGCATGTACAAAAAAACCGTACTCAATTAGTTGTAGCTAATCATTCCCCACCAATATATAACAAGCCAAGTGTTTGTATAGTAAACTGTACGTTTCGTATTTAGAATTTATTGTTTTATTCAATCTATAAGAGTTATAAACTTATGGATATAGTTATGTATAAAATAATTTAAAATTCTAAATTCAAAATAATGAAATCATTATCTATTTATGCTGCAATATTATTCAGCATGTTTACAACAAATTTATTTGCACAAACAAGTGTAAAGAAAGAAACAATCAAAGTATGGGGTAATTGTGGTATGTGTAAAACCACTATTGAAAAAGTAGCAAAAAAAGCAGGTGCAAAAACAGCCAATTGGAATGAGGATACCAAGCAATTAGCCCTTACTTATCTACCCAAAAAATCATCTACCCAAAAAATACAGAAAGCCATAGCAAATACTGGCTACGATACACAGGATTTTACAGGAGATGATAAAGCGTATGGTAAACTCCATGGCTGTTGTCAATACGAACGTAAATCAATTAATTAATTAATTATCTAACCACAGATTAGCTTAGATTACTGGCACAGACTACGTTGATTTAATTTGTTCATGCATAATAAAATCTATTTTAATTACTGGTTAATCAATTTCATAAAATGAAAAAATTACTAATAATAGCATTTGTATTTATGGCAATAAACACAAGTGCTCAAATTAAAAGGATAACATTGCAAGCAAGCGGTTTAACTTGTAGTATGTGTAGCAATGCAATTAACAAAGCCTTAAAAACGCTTGATTTTGTTGAAGCCGTAGAGCCAAATATAAAAACATCTAGCTTTATTATTACCGTAAAAGAAAACAGTGTTGCCGATTTCGATAAAATAAAAAACAAAGTAGAAGATGCTGGTTTTTTTGTAGCAAAAATGATGGCAACTGTATCTTTTACTAATACTAAAATTGAAAATGATGAACATACAATTATAGGTAAGGATGTATTTCATTTTTTAAATGTAAAAGCACAAAACCTACAAGGCAATCATCAAATTGTATTGTTAGATAAAGGGTTTGTAACGGCAAAAACGTTCAAAAAAAACAGTAAGCTTACCACAATGCAATGTTACAGTACTGGCAAAGCGGCTAATTGTTGTGCCAAAGATGGAATACAAGAAGGGCAACGTATTTATCATGTAACCATATAGCTTATGAAAAAAATACTATTTATCCTTTTTATTTTATTTAGTAGAAGTTTACAGGCACAAGAACTTTTTACTTTTACCGAACCAGCAAGTAATATGGCGGCAAAGGGTATTGGTTTACGATTGAATAATTATTTGATGAAAGATTTGCATACGAATAAAACAAATTATCATTTATTGCCAGAGATAATGGTTGGCGTATCAAAAAAAATAATGGTACATGCCGAAGCATTTTTGAGCAATAGAAATAATGGCTTTATTGCTGAGGGCGGAAGTATTTATGTTAAGTATAGAATGTTAAGTGTTGACGATATTCATAGTCATTTTAGAATAGCAGCTTATGGACGATATAGTTTTAATAACTCCGATGTTCATCAACCTGCTATTGACTTGCAGGGGCATAATAGTGGATATGAAACTGGTTTAATTGCTACTAAATTGTTGAATAAATTTGCGTTTTCAACCTCAACCTCTTTATTATATGCAACCGATAATGGCAACGAAAAATTTATTTATGGCAATAAAAATAGAAAGGCTTTAAATTACAGTTTATCTATTGGAAAACTACTATTACCAAAAGAGTATACTAGCTATAAACAACTTAATGTAAATGCAATGGTTGAATTACTTGGACAAGTAAATATTAAGGCTGGCGAGGGGTTTACAGATATTGCACCAAGTTTACAATTTATCATTAATAGTAAAATAAGGGTAGATGCTGGCTATCGTATTCCTATAAATACTACATTGCATCGTACAGCATCACAAGGGTTTTTGTTACGGGCAGAGTACAATTTTTTTAATGTTTTTAAATAAGTTGAAACATATAACACAAAAAAATAAAAAAGGTGTCACTATGTTAAAAAAATAAATTTTAAATTAATAAAATGAAAAAAATAGCAATTATAATTTTGGTATTTATTTTTTCTGCAACTTCTTTTGCACAAGTAACAATTGGGCAAGAAGCACCAGAAATAAGTTTACCTAATGCTGTAGGTAATAACATCAGCTTATCTTCTTTAAAAGGAAAGGTAGTGTTGATAGATTTTTGGGCAAGTTGGTGTGGGCCTTGCCGTAAATCTAACCCTGGCATTGTAAAGCTTTACAATAAATACAAAGCACAAGGTTTTGAAGTTTATGGTGTATCGTTAGATGAAAGTAAAAAGAAATGGATAAATGCTGTTAAAAAAGATAAAATAACCTATACTCAAGTAATTGACATCAATGTATGGGAATCGGACGTTGCATTAAAATATGGCATTGAAGCAATACCCACAAATTTTTTAATGGATAAAACAGGTAAAATTGTAGCTATAGATTTAGAAGGTAAAGATTTAGATGAAATGGTGAAATCTTTACTGTAAATTAAGCTGATTGAATTGGTATATATAGCAAAGTTTTATTCTGAAGGTATATCACTATCGAATATTTCATTATAGTGTACATTGTATTACTTATGCTGTGAGTAGATACAATATCAAAATTTATATTCAAATTCTTTTCAAGAAAACCTGTAATTTTTTTGGCGAAATATATTCGGTTTGCTGATAGATTATTTCCATATTCGAATTCATAAAGCAAAGAGTAGGGTAGTTTAGTTTTTTGTTAATTGTTGCAAGCTCCTCTGCCAATTGATGAGTACCTATATTAATACCAGTTGGTTTAAACACAAATTTTTTCTTATTAAAAAAAATACTTCTTCTATCTTCTGCATTAAAATCAATGTAATAAAACTTAGTATTTAGTTGCTCAATATTTTTTTGATTGCTTAACGTAATGTTTTTCATAGCTTGGCAATATTTGCACCAGTCAGTATGTATAAAAATTACAACTGTTCTTTTCTCTATTTTTTGTAAACTATCTATTTGCTCAAATTGGTATGTTTTTAATTGAGCAAATCCGGTTGAATAAATTGTAACACAAAAGGTTATGATTAGTACTATAAATTTTATTTTCATTATTTTAAATTTATCCTAATGCCTAAGAATGCTCTTGATCCCTGTGTTGGTGCATATATGTATGTAGGGTCAAAGGTTAGGCCGTAAGGGTTTGATGGTGTTGCTAACGCATTTCCATTACTATCAAATTGAACATTTTTGTCAAATGGGTCTCTACTACCTGCAATTATAAAAGGGTTATTTTCTTTAAACGGTGTCCAGTTTAATAAGTTTTTTACTCCACCATAAATTTCAATATTCTTAAACTTACTGTATACCAATTGTATGTTTTGTATACTCCACCAAGGCGAAATTGTTTTACGTGGATCCAAACCACCTAGTGTTGGTAATTTCATTGGGCTATATACATTTCCTGTATAATCTATTGCTAAATGTATTTTTTTAAAATTATACGAAACAGCCCAAGTCCCTGTAAACTTTTCGGTTAATAATTGTTGTGCTGTAATTCCATTTTGTGTTAATGTATTTTCCATAAAAGTACCACCTGTAATTATTTTTATTCCATTTGTAAATGCAATATCCATATTTAGGGTAATGCCTTTACTTACTGCATAACCATTTAGGTTATCATAAATAATTTTATTTGGGTTGGTTAAAAAATCGCCTACAATTCTGTTATTAAAATAAGTATAAAATGCAGATGCATCTAAACCAACAAAAGTATTATTAGCGTATATTTTTTTTATATAGTTGATATTTATGTTGTACGATTTTTCTGGCTTTAGTTTAGTTTTCAATTCAACAGTTCTTGCACCAGTAAGTGCTGCATGATCTTCGGTAAATAAGTTAACCACTCTAAAACCAGTGCCAGCATTTAGGCGTATAATATTTTTATCGTTAATGGTATATTTATAGGCAATACGTGGTGTAAAAATGTTACCATGAATTGAGTTATAATCTAATCTAGCACCTAGTAATAATTTTTGTTTTTGTGAAAGTGTAATTTCATCTTGCAAAAAAATGCCTGGTAACCACGTTTTTTGTGGCTGATTTTGTTGATTAATAGTATCGGCATTTGCTGTAGCAGGAGTATTATCATCGTAATAAGTATAACGAAGAGCTGCACCTACTAATAAATCATTTTTACCAATAGTTTTATCCCAAGTTAGTTGGGTAAACCCGATGTTTTGCTTTGCTATATATGAGGTTGTACCATAACGGCTATCTTGACTGTGACTATTAACTGAAAATGCTAACATCATTTTTTCTTTCGTTGGTAATTGATAATTTCCTAAAAGCTCATACCTACTGGTATAAATACTTTCTCCATAAAGGCTATCACCACCTCTAAAGTTTTTATTCCAACCCAAATCACCACCAAACCTATCTTCGTACATAAATCTACCAGCTATGCTTAGTAATCTATTTTCTTTTCTATCAAAATTCCATTTTTGAAAAATAGATATTCTGTTTTGCAAAGTCATATCAGTAAAATTATCATCGTTTTTGTCTATACGGTTATTAAAATTAAAATAATTAATGCCTGTTAAAATAGTTGCCTTTTTTCCTGCTTTTACTTTAAACCCTATATCTGTATTTATCTCGTTCCAACTTGTAGTAAAAACATCTACTGATAAGAGCGGTGCATTCTGCGGTTTTTTGGTAATAATATTTATTAGACCGCCAACAGCTTCGCTGCCATATAATGAGGAGGCCGGCCCTTTTACAATCTCTATTCTTTCTACCAACGAATTTGGTATGCCCGACAAACCGTAAACTGTAGAAAGACTACTTACAATTGGCATACCATCAATTAATACCATTGTATATGGCCCTTCTAATCCATTAATATGAATATCACCTGTGTTACAAACATTACAATTAAGTTGTGGTCGTACGCCATTTACATTTTGTAATGCTTCGTAAATATTGGGGGTAGGGTTTTTTTTAAAATAGGTAGGGGTATATACTTCTACATTTACTGGACTTTCTAGTCTTTTAGTTAATTTTTGTGTACCAGTTACTACAACTTCGTTTAGACTGTTTGATAATACTAAAAGGTCAAAATTTACTATTAAACTATCTTCACTTTTAACAATAATATTCTTTTCAATTTTATTGTAACCCACACAACTTACTTTTATTTTATAATCACCATTTGCAATATTTTTAAATTGATAGTAACCTAAACTGTCTGTTATTGTACCAAAGGTTGTTCCTTGTAACAGTACATTAGCAAAAGCTAAATTTTTATTTTCGTAAGTTATTTTGCCTGTAATTATTGTGGTTTGTGCTTTTGTAGCAATTAAAGATGTTAATAATATAAAAAGGATATATGTATATTTCATTTTTTATGTTTCGTTAACAAAATTAATAAAGTTAGACTAATCTAACAAATAAAGTTTAAGTAATTTTGTATCTTTAAAAAATGTTATCATCAACTGAGGAAAATTATTTAAAATCCTTGCTTAAATTAACTTTTGAAAAAGATAATAAACAAGTAGGTACTAATGAGTTAGCTACTCATTTATCTGTAAAACCTGCCACAGCAAACGATATGCTTAAAAAGCTAAAAGAAAAAAACTTGGTGGATTATGAAAAGTATGGAAAAATTACTTTAACAGAAACGGGTAAGTTTAGTGCCATAAATATAATAAGAAAACATAGGCTATGGGAAACTTTTTTGTATGAAAAATTAGAGTTTACTTGGGATGAAGTACATGATGTAGCAGAACAGTTAGAGCATATACAGTCTTCTAAATTGATTGAGAAACTAGATAAATTTTTAAATTTCCCTAAATTTGACCCTCATGGGGATCCAATTCCTAATATTAAGGGGGAGCTAAAAATTCATTTTAAAAAAACATTGGCCGAAGTAGAAGTTGGGCAATGTTGTAAAATGGTTGCTGTTAAAGACAATTCTGGAACATTTTTACAATACGTAGTAAATGTTGGTTTGGGATTACATACTAAAATTAAAGTAATTTCCAAGCAAGATTATGACGCTATTACACTAATAGAAGTAAATGGCAAACAGTATAGTGTAAGCCAAAAGTTTACTGAAAATGTTTTTGTTGTTTCAAAAAACTAATTAGTGAGGGTTGTTCTATTGTTGCTTGTACGTTAAAATGGATTTTAATTCGCCCAACCTTTTTGTGTTAACATTGGCATATTATCATAATTTGTTGCAGGTTTTCCAATACAAAAATATCCTAAGGGTTTAAAGTGAGTTGGTATGTTTGTTATAGCTTTTAGTTTTTTTACATGTACAATACTAACCCAACCTAAGCTAAATCCTTGAGAAGTTAATGCCAACCAAAAATTTTGAATTGCACAGCAAACACTCCAATCAATACTTTCTTTCATAGATTGTACTCCAATTGTATATTCTTTTAAAGTACTTTGGTCGCTGCAGACTATCATTCCTAATGGGGCTTCAAGAATGCCTTGTAATTGTAAGTTTTTGTATATTTCTTTTCTTTGTTTATCTTTTATTTTAGCTAATGCCTTATTACTTTCTAATAAAAAAATATCATAAATTTTTTGCTTTGTTTCTACATCTGTAATAAATATAAATCTTGAGGGCTTGGTTAATCCTACTGATGGCCCATTTTTTGCAGCTTGTACACAAATGTCTATAACACCGGCTGGTACTTCCTCGCTAGTAAAATGTCGGGTATCTCTACGTTTAATAATTGCTTCAAATAAATCCATAAAATAATTAGTTGCTTTAATCTTAAGTTAGTTTTGTCGGTTTTTTAGTGGGAATTTATATTCCATATTCAATTATAAAAAATTTTAAATAGTGTTTTTTAAATGTTAACTATTTGTTGTTGCAAGTAAATGTTCTAAATTATTTTCAGTAAAAAATGCTTTTGTGATTTTTTCAGCTTCATCTAAAATTGCTTGCATTTTACGCTGCTTTTTACCCAATAGGGTATATGTATTTTTAAAAGCTTCTTCATCTGTACAAGTAGTAGTTTGTTGTATAGCTTCTTTTAAACCATCAATTAATAAGCCTTCATCTTTTAAATTACCTAATGCAGCTATTATCCAGCTAAGGCTTAAAAAATGATTTTTATTTACAAATAAAAAAGCGTTGTTATTGCCAGCATCAGGGAATTTATTAAAGGGTGAGTTTACAATTTCTTTGGTAAGGTATTTTTTTAAATGTGTTTCGGTTTTTTTATCTTTTGCATATTGAACAACACCTTGTAAAGCCTGTGGATAAATGCTTAGCCAGCGTAGCTTACGCCTAAGCTCATGTACATCTTCCTCTACATTATCAAAGTGGTATTTTGTTTCAGCTACAAACTCATTTGTTTTGTAAATGGCTTCACCATAAAAAGCTGCTATTGCTTCAACTTCATTTTTAGGCTTTAGCCAATTAGCCTCAGTAAGTTTTTTATTTATTTTGCTTATTCTTTTATTATCAGTGGTTAACCATTCATTTTCTACTAATATATCATTTAGCAATTGCACTTTATTAGCAATTTGTTTTTTTACATATTGCTTACAAGCTAAGGAAACTTGTTTGTTAGTCGCAAATGCTTTTGCTAAAAAATCGTAGTAATCAATTTGCCCTAATCCATCTTCTATCAATTTAAAATGATCTCTAAGTTTTGTAAACTTTTTTTCGTTATGTAAATTGGCATACAATTTTGCTAAACCCTCTAACATAAAAAATGGAGTACGGGCATTATTATTAAATAGCCAAAGTGCAGGATTGGTTTGTTTTTTAGCATTGGTAAGTAACGTTTCTACTTTTTGTAAATGATAAGTAAATCTTGTTTGTCCGTTATTCATTTTATTTTTTTATAAAGTTGATGTTTAATTATTTATTAATAAGCTACTTATAATGGCATATAATTTTTTTGGAGACTCTCTCTAATAAAATTTTGAAACTTATTGCTCAAAAAAAGCAACTGTACCGCCTACCCATTCCTTATCTTTATTGTACCTGGTGCCAATCATTTTTCCTTTGCTCAATCTGGCTAGGTTATGCACTGCTATTGGTCTTGGCCAACCATTTTTCCAAAAATAAAACAATCGTATTTCCGACTTTGCAGGTATATCCATCGTTTCAATTACATCTGCATAGTTTACTTTCTTTTGTAATATCCAATTTTCTGGGTCGGTTACAGCATCAATATCTTCCTTTGTTACATCAATTAGTACACCCATGCCTGCAAACGAAAATAATGGCTTTAAAACATAGTTTTCTAAATCGGTTGGTACTTCTTTTAGTTCATTTAAAAAATAGGTTTTTGGTACATACGGATGATGTATAAAAGGTAATGTAAACTTGCTTATGCGGTAAAACCAGTTTGGATGTGGCACCCATTCTACATCGTACTCTTTAGTTAAATCTATTAATTCTCCCAAGCCTTCTTGCTTTTGTAAATCATCAAAAATTAACCTATTATATATTCGATGTATCGGAAATTTTACACCATCTTTTTCATAAAACAATTTATTGCCTTCGGCAATTAGCTTTGTTAAGCAAATAGTATTTATACCTATCACTTGTTCAGTGCATTTAAAATCTATTCTTGTTTTTTGTTGATCTGGAAAAATTTCTAATAAAATAACATTTTCGGGTTTATGGTTTCCTAAAATAATTTCTTTTAAATCTTTTAAATATTTTTCTTTGTTATAGCCATTTAAGTAAGGCGAAAAATTACTTGGTACATTAGCATAGTCCGCTGTTAGCTCACTATGAAAAGCCTGAAAAGCGTATAGGGTAGGGAAGCCTTGCATTTCAATCAATTGCGGCTCTAGCTCTCCATCGGCATTTTTACAAATACCAAAATCAAATACTATAAATTCGGCTTGCTTACTTTCGTTAGGTACTTTTATATTTTTGGGTATTCCTCTATCGGTTAACCCAATAAACTTTTCATCAACAATAACATTAATAATACTTTCACAAGCCTCAAGCATTTTGTTGGTAAAATCTTTTGGAACAAATATGGGTGTTTCAGCATTTCTAAAATCTAAATCACCAGTGCTTAGGCTTTCAACCTTGTGCATGTAAGCAGCATATTTTTCAGGAGTAAAAGCTGCGTTAAATTTTTGTCTTAATTCTTTTATCATAAAAATTATAATTGATTATTATCTACATTTAAAAATAATCAATTAATGATAAAAAAACTAAACTTAAATTTCTACCAATGCAAATTCATCAACAGCATTTTGTAAAAAGTTAGGAATGATGTGTTCATAAGTCCACATAATTTTATCGGGGTCGGTAAGTTGGTCAATCATCGATTGCCATTTATCTAAGCCATAATTTTTTACAACTGTTTCTTTCTTTTCATCGGTTTGTAAATGTAGCTTCATACCAACAGCATCAGCCTCTGGATGAAACTGTGTGCCAATCATATTTTCGTTAAAACGTATAGCCATTATTGCTCTTTCTAAAGGAATATGTGGTCGTTCTTTTTCTATAGCTAAAATGGTAGCACCAATTTGTGCAAGGCGGTTGTGGTTAGGCTCTATTACTTGAAAATCTCTACTATCTACCGAGTAAAACGGATTGTGCAATCCATCAAAAACAACCTCTTGCCCAGCTGCTTGCATTAAATGCATAGGAAAAATGCCAAAGGCGGTACTTTTACGTTTGCATACTTCCGCAATTTCAAAATATCTACAAGCCAATTGAAAAGAGTGGCAAATAAAAAATACTTTTTTCTTTATTCTATTTTCTTCTTGGTCATTATATCTTTCTACACTTTGTATCCAATTAAAAAATTTATTTTCCCAACTACTTCCTTTGCTATCAATAGGGCTGCCAGGGCCGCCGCTGCTTATGTACAAATCGTAACTTAGGTTTGGTAAGTTTTCTTCTTTGCGTATTTCAAACTCATCCCACTCCACATCTATGCTTGTATTTTCGGCAAATTGATTAACCAATTCTCTTATACAACGCATACCTTGGTTAGCTGCACCATCGTACAAATCGAGTATGGCAATACGTATAGCTTTAGGATTATTGTAGTTCATTTAACAAACATACAATTTTATAAAAAAAAAGCACTTTTTTCAAAGTGCTTTTTATACATACATTGTTGATAAATACTTATCTAATTAAAATTACCGTTCCTTTTTGCTCAACAACTAATCCATTTACATCCATACCTTTAATCATCCACACATACGTACCAGCTAAAGCAGGCTTGCCGCCAAAATTACCATTCCAGCCTTTTAGCCACTCTTGTGTTTGAAACATAAGTACACCATATCTATCAAAAACTCTAAAATAATCTGTTGTTTTTATGCCCGATGGTATTGGCGTAAATACTTCATTTAACCCATCGCCATTAGGAGAAAATGCATTTGGTAAATGATAAGTTGGCCCTTCAATTGCCCGTAAAAAAACGCCATCAATAGCATAGCAACCAATGTCATCAGTAACTTTTACTTCAAAATATTGGTCGTGGGTTAATTTAGCTAAAGGCATTCGTATAAACGGATTGTTTAGCGATGTAGCTGGCGTCCATACAAAACCTACACCACCAGTAGCCTCTAGCTGATGAGGCTTGTTGTACATAGCAATAGTATCGTTACCAGCAAATGCATTTACTGGGTCTCTCATGGTTATTTTTACACTATCAACAACACTAAAATTACAACCATAATTATCTGTAACAGTTAAGTAAAAATATCTTGAAGTATCGGGGTAGGCAATGGCATTAGCCGTATTGTTTGGCACAGCCAAAGTTGATGGTGCCCAAGCATAATTTACACTACCACTTAAATTACTTGCACTACCTTTTAAGTAAGCAATTGTTTTGTAACATACCGTTGTATCTAAACCAGCGTTTGGTATGGGCTTATGTAAAACAAAAACTGTAATTGTATCTGTACGGCTACATAATCCCCATTTGGCATTTAATCTATAACCTACAGTATCGGTAGGGGTTGTAATAGCATTTTTTGCAGTATCATAATCTAGCCATTTAGCAGGTTGCCATTTAAACGTATCTGTTTCTGCATTAGTTTGTGGCTGAAATACAACTGAGTTGCCAACACAAATGGTACTATCTGGTCCAAGCTCTAATCGCATCGTATCTAATAAAGTAATATTTACTGGAGGGTTTGTTCTTATACAATTATTAGCATCTTTAATTTGTAAGCCGCTGTATGTGCCTATTGGTAAATTACTAAATACATTACTTGAAACATAAGTAACACCACCATCTATAGAGTATTGGTAGGCTGGTGTGCCACCGCCTGCGGTTAATGTAATTTCTCCAGTTTTGTTGGAGCAGTTGGTTTGTGTATTTGTAGATGTTAAAGTAAGTAGTGGAGGTTGATTAATAGTAGCAGTGCTAAATGCAAAACATAAGCTTGTACCCCCATCTCTAGCCCTTAATTGATAAGTACCAGCCAATAAATTATTAAATACTGGATTAGGTGACCATGTGACACCCCCATCGATACTATATTCAAATGTTGGTCCGATAGGATTGGTAAAAGTTATTGAGCCTGTACTTTGTCCATTACATAAAACATCTGTTGTAGCTCTTGAAATAGTAAATGGTGCTGGTTCTCTAACAACATTTACGGTGTCATGTGCAATAATTTCAACAGCGGGGTCATCAAATTTTTCAAATATAGAACGAACAATGTAATT
>JANNWD010000351.1:0-1509 GCA_031408315.1 Bacteroidota bacterium | reverse complement strand
TTTACCATCAACACTCCATTGCGGATTACTAGGTTGGCTGCCCATCCACTTTGTGTCTCTCATTATTTTTTCTATGGTTAGGGGAGAGAGTTGTGCAAAACTGCAAGTAGTAGCAAATATAAGTATTATTATTCCAGAAAGAAATTTCATAAAAATTAGTTGAGGTATAAATTTAGTAGTTTATAATTTAATTATTTAGGCTTTTCTACCAATACAACCCTCCCACCAAAAATACTCCACACAAAATAAACAGCATCACCAGCAAGGGAAAAATAAATTTCATCCAAGCTTTAAAGCTAACATTTACTATGGCTAACGATGGTAATATTAAACCCGTTGGAGTAATAAAACCCATAATACCCATTCCAAATAAATAGGCGTTTACAACTTCTTTACCCGGTACATTTACCAAAATGGCTAATGCCCCAATTATAGGCATGGTAAGCACTGCCATACCGCTAGATGAGGATATGAATAATGTAAACACCATGTACAACGCCAACAAAATAAGTATAAAAAGTACAGGTGGAAAACCTCCAACCATTTTTCCGGAATAATACAAAATAGAGTCGCTTATTTTGCCTTCGTTTAAAATAATGGTAACACCTCTTGCTACGCCAATAATAAATGCCACACTCAATAAATCTTTAGCTCCATTAATAAAGTTGTGTATAAAATCTTTTTCTTTTAGCTGCAGTATAATCGCTAAAAGTATAGATGCAGCAAGGAATACAGCCGTCATTTCAATAAAATACCAACCTTTAAAAACCACGCCGTAAATCATAAATAAAAAGCTGCCAAAAAATAGAGCTAAACTTATTTTGGTTTTGTTATCTAGTTTTTCATGTACATCTGTATGGTTAATTGCAGTAAATGGCGATGTAACATTTCCATCAATTTTATACACTAACGATTGTGTTGGATCTTTCTTTACTTTATTGGCATATCTGATAATATACCAAACCGTAATAGCAGTTGATAATACAAACATTATGCTTCGTTCAATTATTCCATCCGTCCAATTTATGCCTGCAGCATTACTTGCAGTAATGGTGCTAAACGGATTGGTGATAGATGAAAGTGTACCCAATTGTGTGCCTGCAAAAATTACTGCAACAGGTACAATTAAATCAAATCCGGCGGCTAAAAATATTGGAACAATTATGGGATAAAAAACTAAACCTTCCTCTGCCATTCCGTAAGATGAGCCTCCAAATGAAAACAAAAAAGTAAGAATAATAATTAACCATTTTTCTCTTCCTTTCATAGTGTGAGAAAGTGCCGTTAAGCCTTTCGTCATTGAGCCGCTAGCATTAAAAATTTGTATAAATCCTCCAATAACTAATACAAACAAAATGGTTTCAATAGTATCCACAATGCCACGTAATGGAGCTTGTAGTACTTCAATAAAACCTTGTTTTTTGGCTTCTACTTTTTGATAACTTCCTGGTATCGATACTGGTTTAAAAATTGCACCGCTTGCAAATTTTTCCAACGGTATTTTTATTT
>JANNWD010000350.1:0-12630 GCA_031408315.1 Bacteroidota bacterium | reverse complement strand
CTCACCAATATTAGTAACAAATATTTTAAAGGCCTTTTTGTTTGCAGCAATAGCATCTGTTAAACCCATCGTCATATAACTTGGGTATAAGGATGAGTGTTGTGTACCTGAGGAATAAATAATAATATCTGCATCAGCAATGCTACGTTGTACTTTTGGCGTAATGGCTACCTGCCTATTCATTGTTTCAAAATACTCCTCTACTTCACTCATTTTCATTTTTTCAATAATACTTTTATCAGGGTAGCTATCTAGTAAATAAATTTTCTTAATTCTTACGTTAGATCGTAGTTCTACAATTTCTGCTTCATTATAAAGTATTGATCCATCCTCTCTAATGGCTACTAACTTTTTATCTTCAATATTTGTGGTTAATACATTTCCTTTTATTTTAAACAGCTTACCAATATTTATTGTAGCCTCTTCAAAATTCCCATTAGCCGATAAAAAAGCTCCTGCATAAATTAAATTCATTATGCTGCAATCAGCAAAAGAAAGTTCTTTATTTTCTGCTTTTTCAATAATATAAACACCACTTATAAATTTTTGTAAATAGCATTGCAATTTATTTTTTATTGCAATATCCTTAAAACTAACACTTACTATTGTTTCGGATAATCCATTTACAAAATTTTCAATTTCGGTTAATATGCTTTGTCTATTTAAGCTAGATGGATATCGATATTCATACAATTTTATTATGGCATCGTAATCGGGTAAGCTTTTTGGCACTAATGTTTCTTGTACTTTTCGTATATCCGAGGGTCCAAGCATTTTAAAAAAAGACCGTAAAATACCAGTTGATTTGCCATCGTCGTAAGCATTAACTATTGATGTTAACGTAATACCCTCTTTACTTACAAAAGAGGGTATTAAATTTCGGGCACCTCTGCCACCATTAAACGAAACTACATTTATCATATTATTTTTTTATACCTTTTACAACAGCTCCTAAACAGCCATCAATATTTACAAAATCTCCCCACACATTTTCTACACCATATTTTTTAAACCATTTTACCACTGTACTTACCTTTTGTGGTTGATCATACTGTGGGCTATACATATCAAATGTATCTAAAACACACCATTCCCTTAACTGCTGTTTTGTTAGGTTTTTTGGTAAAGTACCGAATATATCTACAATTGGAATAAACCTACGCAAAAAACCTAATTTAATTTTTTGTAAAAAGGTAGATAAAGAAATCATCCAATCAACATTTTTTTCTATTTTATTTAATAACTTGTCATTACTCCATTTTTTTGTTATTGGGCGTAATAAATATTTTGCATGAATTTTTGTCCACCATCCTTTTATTGGGTAAAAATCTACTACAATTTCGGCACCAGGTTTTGCCATACTAATTAATGTAGCAACCGATTTTTCAACATCGGGGGTATGCTGCAATACACCAAAACAAAATACTTTATCAAATTGTGCTTGTGGAAAAGGCATTTCATATACACTGGCTTGAAAAAGTATAAATCTATTACCATGATGCCCATTGTTTTTATAATTCGCTTCAACAGCATTGCTATAATCAATGCTATATAAATTTCCCTTTGTATAATCAAGTACTATTTGAGAAAATCTACCAGCACCACTTCCTACTTCTAAAATATTTTTATTGGTTAAATCTTGTTTATCCCATTCTGTTTGGATAAAAAAACGCAATTTGCTTAAATCAATATTTTTTGATTGACTGTCGATTTGAGTTTTTGCAAATTTATTCCACTGAAAGCCAAAGTTATCGGTATAGTTATCAGATGATTTTAAAATACGATATGCTCCATTAATTTTTTTAAATACAGGAACGTTTTGATTTTGTAAGCTGTCATCAAAAATCTCTAATTTTGAATTAGTAAATGGATTAATAAATTCAATCATATTAACGTAATTTTATTTTTTAATTTAACCAAAAGTTATCGGATAAAAACTGGTTTATCCTTTTTAATTTAATGGTAGATGAACACTTATTTGATAGGTGTTGCAAAATACAAAAATATGCATCTTGAACAAGGGCTTACTTATGAAGATTTTTTATTATTGCCAATATATTTATTTGTAATATATAAAATACATAAAAAACTATCTCAACGATATTTAAAGAACAGGCAATTATTAAAATATTTTACTATTGGTTTTTGGATAAAGATAAGCGTTGTTATTATTTACAGTTTGGTTGTAAATTTTGTTATTGGTGGGGATAGTATTACCTTGTTTTATACACAAGGCAAACACTTTGCCAATTTAGTTTTAAAAGATTTTAATAATGTAGATATTTTTTTTACACAAGGTGGTAAATATATTGACTCACTTGCAGAAGTAGATTACAAAGGGTATTTAACAGCAGAATCAAATTTTATTACGGTAAAAATTTGTGCTATTTTATGTTTCGTAACTTTTTCTAAATACTTAATAATAAATTTAATTATTGGTTATATTACTTTTTTAGGCAGCTGGCAATTATTTATGTTTTTTTATACCAAATACCCAAAAATTGCAAAAGAATTAGCTTTTGCTTGTATGGGCATACCTACGGTAATATTTTGGAGTAGTAGTATTGGCAAAGATGCTATTTGCATAGCATCTATTGGTTTTTTTACAAAAGCTGTTTATGATTTAACGAGTTACAATAAAAACATTATTAGAAATTTAATTATTGCCCTCATTTGTTTTATGTTAATTTATTACGTTAAATCGTATTTAATTTTAAGCTACATGCCATTGTTTTTTTTATTTATAATATTAAATAAAATAAATAAAACTAAAAATACATTAATAAAATTTTGCCTACGCTTAAGTTTGCCAATACTATTTGTGTGGTTAGTTGTATACATTGGTTTAAATAGTAAAGATTTATTTATAGAATACTCTGCCGATACTATTTTAGAAAAAGTAACAGGACAACAAAACGCCTTTATGGCACAAGCCGAGGAGGCAGGATCTAATTTTACCTTAGGCGATTTTGATGGCAGCATTGGTGGTTTAGTACGAATGGCTCCAATAGCTATAGTAACTACATTTTTTAGACCTTTTATTTGGGAAACCAAAAATATTGTAATGATACTTACTTCGTTAGAAGCGATGGCACTTATGTTTTTTACTGTATTTTTATTATTTAAACCTAGCGGTATATATATTTTTTTTAAAACAATTTTAACCAACGCTACTGTATTTTATTGTATAGTATTTGCAATTGTGTTTGCGGTGTTTGTAGGTATTAGCACATTTAATTTTGGCAGCCTGGCAAGGTATAAAATACCGTGTATTCCGTTTTTTTTATGTGGATTATTAATTATAAAACACAAAATTGATTTAGCAAAAATGGAAAAACATATTTAAGTTAGTTTTCTTCGTAAATATTAATTATCCTTTTTACATAATCCGCAGAATTGCATAATAAGTTTGCTCTAGAAATTGATTTTTTCACTTTTTCGTTTCTATTAAATGATGAATTAGAAATTTCTTCTATTATTTTCCTAAATGCATCTTTATCATTTAAATCGAAATACAAAGCTACATCTCCGCCAGCTTCTCTTAAAACATCAATATCCGAAAGCAAAGGGGGTAATCCACAAGCCATAGCTTCCATTAAAGCCAAAGAAAAACCTTCGTACAAAGACGACATTACAAAATAATCGTATTTATATAACTCATTTTCAAGGTTATTATTATGACCGCAAAGGTTTATATTTAATTTATACTCGTCAATTATTTGTTGAAATTCATTTCGTTGAAATCCTTCTCCAAAAATATCTAACGATACATTTGATGGTAATTTTTTAAACGCTTCAATCAAATAAATATAATTTTTTTGCCAACGTAAATTACCGATCGAAACTAATTTTATAGTATCAGGGTTTTGTTTAATAATTTTTTGTTGAGTAAAAAACTTATCTTCTATAATATTATAAAAAACATGATTTTTGCCTTTTATACCTACCCACTTATCAAAATCTTTTAATACACATTGCGATACTCCAATAATGATATGCCTTTTTTTGTAAGTAAATTTTTCTAATAAACAAGTTAGATAATTTATTTTATAGGTAGCCTCACTTGTTATTGCTTGTATTGTATTTATTACTTTTTGCTTTTGGGTACAAGCCAACCTAGAAATTATACCTGGCCAATATAATTGGGTATGAACAATATTAATTTTATTTTTTTTAATATATTTTTTTACCCCAAGTACTACTTTGGGCAAACTGAGTATAGAATTAAAAGGGATAATTGTTATAGTACAACTAGTTGTCAAATTTGCTGCTAGGGGATTATTACCATTTGATAATAAAATCAAATGAACTTCGGTAAATTTTTCTAACTCATTTATTAGTTTTACAAGTAGTTTTTCTGCACCTCCAATTTCTAATGAATCGATTATATGCAAAACTCTTTTTTTTTTCATAATACCTATGCTAATACTAAACTATTTTAAGGGCAACTATACTTAATTACTTTTTCAAAAGAAAATTAAACTGTAGCTTTTAAACTTATCAACGAAAATTTGATTAAAATACTTGTACATCAAATAAATCGGTTTGAGTACAAAAATCTTCTTTTGTCATTTCTTTATCGTCCAAAATAATGGTGTAGTTATGTTTTTTTAGAATGTCGTAAATTTGTTCTAAGCTATCGCCTCTTAGTTTAATTGGATGTGGGTGCAACCCAATTGACATTTTTGGTTTAAAATTAGCCATGCAATATTCAGCTCCCTTTAATACAGAAAGTTCTGCCCCTTCAGCGTCTACCTTAATAAAATTAACCTTTGTTAATTTTTGCTGTTGTATAAATTCATCTATACTAATTAAATCAACTTCAATTTTAAGTAATTTTTTATCATGCCTATGCTCAACCAAACTATTTGCATTATCTGCAACAGGAGAATCGTTTATAAAAAAATTTGTTTTTCCGATAGCATCAGAAATTGCACAAGGAAAAACACTTATATTGATTAGTTTATTTAAGGCAATAGTATTATGAATAATTTTAAATGTATTGGGTGCAGGTTCAAAAACATAAATTTTTCCGTTGGGAGCTAATTGAGAAAACGCAACCGCATTTAACCCTAAATGCCCTCCTATATCCATTACCACATCACCATTTTTTATACTGCTCCGATAAAAATCGAAATTATCTTTTTCGTAACCATCTTGATAGTACTTGTAATATCTTAATGGCATTTGAAGTGTAAAACCATTTATGGTAATTTGTTTACCTTTTTTTTTGGTAATTAAGTCTAGAATTTTATAGTAAAATTCTTTTAGGGATTGTTTCATGTTTTTTATTGAGTAATTTATTGTTTATTAATTATAAGTAATTTTTTGAAAAAAAGCAGTTTAAGATGTTGACATAACCGGTAAATATTTTTATAATAAATAATACTTATTGTTAGCAAACAAAATAAATACGAAGCCAAACTTGCTACAGCCCAATTAATAGTAGTACACTGTTTAATAACTAAATAATTTATTATTACTGTAAATAAGATAGTAGTAATTGATATATAATATAATTTATAATTTTCTTTTTTGTAGTACAAATACCCAAGAAACAATATAAATACGCCCCAACAAAATTGACTTAAGCTAAGCAGAAAAATAAATTTTATAGAGGGGGTAAAATTCTTAGAAATAAACCCGTTGAACAAAAATGGGCTACAAAAACCAAGAACGATAGTAGCACAAAAAAGTAAGGCCAAATATATAAATACAACTTTTAAAATTTTAGAGAATTGATTAAGTCTTAAATTTTCGTAAAAGAAAGGATAAAATGGAGTTACGAAAGCTGCTGCAATCAGGTTGATTATCATTGCAATTTGGCCAGCCAATCCATATACACCCGTTGCACCGGAACCATGATAATAATTTATAAAGTATTTATCGGCATTGTTTAAAATAAACAACATTAAAAAAAAGGGAATACTAGGTAAGCCTCTTTTAAGTATAATACTTAACCATTTTTTTTGATACGTAAAGTTGATTAATTTATTTTTTATAAAATAAATTAAAACAAACAAAAAACAAATAGCAGCACTTATTACAATACTATTAACTCTTCCCATAGCTCCTTGGCTAAATACTTTAATAAAAAGTATGGCTAATAAAAGCTCCAACACTGTTTTTAACATACCAACGCCAGTGTATAAAATAGGCTTATTTTGATTTCGAATTATTGTAAAAAAATAATCGATAAAAAAATTAAACCAGCAGAGGAGGCATAATAAATAAAGATGAATTGATTTTAACCCAATAATATTTTCTATACGTTTTGCAATAAAAAGAGTAATTAATACGGTGATGATAGATATAAAAATCGGGAAAATTATTGATGTGCTAATAAAACTAGCTAAGTCTTTTTTGGTTAATGTATTATATTCTACTGTTAATGTTTCGCCTATACCCAAACTCATTAATGGTGTAATAAAGTAAACCGAATTTGAAAAAATAGTAATTAGCCCATAATCGGCTTGTGTTAAATAATGCGTAAAAAAAGGTAATAATAAAAAAGAAATTCCTTTTATAAAAAATCCAGCAATTGTATAAAAGCTAAAAGATTTTAATAAATTCATTGTAAAGAGATACTATTTGTAAATTAATTTACTAGCAAATTTACCTTTGTTACAATTTTTTTTGCAACCTTATAATTTGTAGTACTTGTTGTATTCTATTAGTAAATGTATGTTCACTAGTTACTTTATTATACCCATTTTCTCTAATATTGTTTATGTCATCGTATTTACTTAATCCATTTTCGATTAGTTGCATTAATTCCTCCTCATTTTTGTACCAAAGTAAATCGTTTGTTGTAAAATAATTACTCATAAATAGTTTAAAGTCGGTTATTTGTAACGCTTTTGCACCTAGTATTTCAAAAAAACGTTGGTTAACTCCATCTACCGATTGCGAATGATGTATGTTTAAGCAAATTTTTGACCTGGCATATAATTTATTTAACTCGGCTGGTGGCACACTTTTATTGGTATAAATATATCTGTCTTTTCTAAAAAAATGTTTAAAAGGTTTACGCCACGGCGAAAAAAGATTACCGTATATTTTTATATTTTTTTCGGAAAAAGCTTTTACAATTTTATTTAATAGTGCTATCCTATTTGGATACAATGCTCCAACAAATAACAAATCAATATCTTTTTTATTTTCTATTGGATAGTAAACTGATTCATCTAACGCTAAAGGTAAAAAATGAGCTGTAATACCCTCTGCTGCTAATTTTGGTATTTCGGTTTGTTCAAATAAAAAAATATAATCTACTACATTTCGTAAAATGTACGATGTAGGGTTAAGATAAATACTGTCCATCATCCAAAGCACTACTAAACTTTTTTGTTTAGCATAGGCTACTGTTTCTGGCGTTAAAATACTTCCTTTTATTAAAAAAAGTATATCGGGTTTATATGCATCGTATTCTTTTTTAAAATAAGTATTATAGTTATTTCTTTTTTTTAAAAATAGTTTTTCTTTATTCTGCGTTAAATGCAACAATACTTTTTCTTTAAACCCTTCAACATCGGCATCTAAAAAATTTAAAATTTTTGTTTCAAAGCCTAGTATATTAAATGCCCTTGCTACGCTATTGTTATATCCATAAAATTTAGGACCAACTATTAATACTTTTTTACCTTGCATATACCCTATTTAAACAATCCTTTCTTCTTCATTTCTTCAATACTATCATCAAACTTACTTTCGGCAATGGTTTGTGTAGTTACCCATTGTGCAAATTTGGTAATGCCCTCCTCAAAGGAAACAGTTGGTGTAAAGCCTAACGCCTTTTTTATTTTGGTAAGGTCGGCATAGTTGTGGCGTATATCCCCTAAGCGGTAATTACCTGTTATTGTTAAGGGCACATTTTTACCATATTTTTCAAGTAATGTTTTTGCTACAGTAATTACATCTGTGGCTACACCTGCACCTACGTTAAATACACCATTATGTATGGTATCATTTTCAATACCTAAAATTGTTGCTGCAACTACATCATCTATAAAAACAAAATCTCTACTTTCTTTTCCATCTTCAAAAATATTAATGGGTTTGTTATTTAATATTAAGCTAGAAAAAATAGATAAAATACCTGTGTAAGGATTAGTTAACGATTGCCCAGGCCCATATACATTTTGATAGCGAAACGCAATGGCTTTTATACCAATGGCTTTGCACACACAAAGCACCATTTGCTCTTGATTTTGTTTGGTAATACCATATACCGATGATGGATGAATTTTTGATTCCTCATCGGTTGGCATTAATTGTAGTGGGCTTTTTTCGCTAGGATAATGCACTTCAAAATCGCCGCTTTGCATAGTATCATCATCTCTGTGGTTTGGATATACAATACCTAACTCCTCCGAAAAATATTTACCCTCTCCGTATATTGAACGTGATGATGCAATTACTACTTTTTTTACTTGCAATGATTTGTCGTTAGCCAATACATCTAGCATAATGCCTGTACCACCTACATTTACATTGGTGTACCGTTCTATTTCGTACATAGATTGACCAGTACCTGTTTCGGCTGCATAATGTACAATTACATCTATACCTACTAATGCTTTTTGCCAATCTTCCTTATTGGTAACATCGCCTTTTATAAAGGTTACACTATTTTTTATGCTATTGTATAAAGGAGATGTTTCGCCTGCATTTGCACCATGTATTTGTGTAGATAAATTATCTAACACCACAATACTATGCCTTTTCTTTATTAATGCTAATGCTAAATTTGAGCCTATAAAACCAGCTCCGCCTGTAATTAAAATTTTCATTTGCTAATCTATAAAAGTTCCGTCTGAATTTGTTTTTTTCCAACTATTTGTATCAAAACAATACCGTTTAATAATTTTTGCAGGGCTACCTGCTGCTACACAATAATCGGGTATATTTTTAGTAACAACCGCATTTGCACCAATTACACATTGCTTACCAATGCTGCAACCTATTATGCAAACGTTTTCGCCAATCCATGTTCCTCTACCAATTAACACTGTATTTTTTTGTACAATTGGTTGTAAAAGTACAGGAGTATTTACATCTTCATAACCATGTAAGTTATCGGAAATGTAAACTTTATCGGCTGTTAACACATAATCTTCTAAAACAATTTTATGTGTAGCATAAATATGGTTAAAATTTCCAAGAGAGCAATTATTTCCAATTATTAATTGGCAAGTTGGTTGGCCTGTATGTGGTACTGCTGCTAACCATGCTTTGTAACCTATTGCTGTAGATTTACCAATACGGATATTTTGTGGGCTATTTATGTTTAAAGGGTTACGCAAACTGCTACCATAGCCAAATTGCTTAAACTTAGTTTTATAATAAACATACTTAAATTTATAGAGAATTGCTTTATACAATTTGCTAATCATTACTATTGTTTTTTCCTATTGCAATAAAATGGTCGAATGCCATTACATAAAAAGCTTCTTTTCGTATACCAAAAAAGTTACGAACCATACAAAAAAAAGTGTAAGCCACAAGGCGTATATTTTCGTAAACCGAGCCTGTGTGTTGCGTTTTTTTAAAATAATCTAGCTGTAAAGAATGTTTATCGAATAAATATTTAACAGATTTTTTGTTAAAAAATGAGATATGTTCCCACGAAAAATAGTACAGCCATTTTTTGCCAGTAAATTTTGCATATTGTGAATCACTATCTCCAGTTAAAATAATTACTCTTCCGTTTTTTGCTAGATAATGTTGCACCAAATTAAACATACCGTTGATATTTGCAACATGCTCAACTACATCACTAATAACAATTACGTCAAATTTTTTATTAGGGAATATAGTTTGATCTAACATTGCAGTAATTACATTTAAATTAAATGTTTTTCTAGAAAATTCACTTGCAAAGCTAGATGGCTCAACACCATAACAATCGAACCCATTTAATTGTAGTTGCTTTAGCAAATACCCCATACCCGAGCCAATTTCTAAAACATTTTTTGCACTTTCTGCTTTTTGTGTAATTAAATCTGCAAATTTTTTGGTATCGGCTTTTCTTCTATCCTGTGGATTACTATTTTGGGTATCGTAATACTCTGAGTTTACAACACTATAATAATTGTTTACAATTTCATCTTTCAAAACAATAGATAAATAGTTGTGTCCACAATTTAAACAAATAACCACATCCGACATTGCATCTTCATTATTAATAGCAACGCCTGATTTTTGTAGCACATGGCAAGTATGCAAAATATCTTTGTGCAAAATTTTTTTATCATTACTGGCACATACAGGACAATCTTGTTTTACAAAATATTTATCGTAATCTATTTTCATTTCCGTTTTATTAAAAAAATTAATTTAGTTAGATATGCTTTTGTTTCTGGAATAATTAATACATACAGTATTGAAATTATAATTAAAAAAAGTGCAATAATAAAAACAGTTGGGCTTTTAAAAAATTGAATTTGAAAATATTTAGCTGAAAAAACTAATACACTAGCAACAAATAATGGAAAAAAAACGTCATTTTTAAACCAATTCCATAATTCTTTTTTTAAAAACAAATAATGAAATAATGGTATTGAAATTAAAACAATACCAGCATTTACAGCCAACCATACAAAACTTGCACCCAGTGCACCATATTTGCCATACCACCAAAATAATAAAGGAACAATAATTATGGCTGCAATAATATTTTGATAAAGCCCGTATTTAGTATTTCCTTTTGCTAATGTAAAATTATATGGAATTACCATTAAACAATTTAATAATGTACCTCCAACAACTACTTGTAAAATTGGAGTGGTTTGGAGAGATAATAGTTCATTTTTTGTCCACAACAATAATATATCTTTTGCAAAAACAATTAATATTAAACCCAAAGGAAAAACAATTATTGAAATCCACTTGCAAGATTTATGGTACAATTCAATTAGACCTGTATTATTTTTTATAGTAATAAACTGTGTAAGTTTTGGGTAAATTATAGATTGCATTGGTGATATAATTGCCGTAATACCACTTGCTAATAAAAAAGCTAAACTGTAATAACTTAACTGCTCTAAATTTTTACTTACAATAATTTTATCTACTTGAGTAATAAAAAATGTTACAATGGCTGTACCTGCAATGCCAGCTGCAAAACGCCAAATTATTTTTAATTCGATAGTAGAAAAACTAGCTTTTATTTTAACTACGTTTATTTTTTTATATACATACCAACGCATTGCAAATGTATAAATTAATGTAACCACTGCTTGCCAAATAAAATACAATTGAATGCTTGGTTTTATAAAATACAAAACAATTAATACACCAAGTGCTTTAAGTGTAGTAAACAGTAAATTGAGTACTGCATTTGCATTTTGTTTTTGTAGCCCCACCATTGTACCATCGTAAACACTTGCAGGAAATTGAAAAGCAAAAACTGCTCCCATTAACATTATACATTGTTGTATCGTTTTTGCATCAACCTCTTTTGCTTTTACCCAATGCAATGCTATGGGATTAGCTAGTACAACAATACCAATACCCACAACTATGGCTATTAACCAGTTTAAAACCTCAACAGTAAATACTAAATCTTTAAGTTGCTTTTCTTTATTGGGCTGTGTTTTGTAAATGGCTACTTGCCTAATTATTGAGGCACTTAAGCCTACATCCAATATTGCTAAAGCCCCAGCTAGTGTTGCATAAAATGCTACAAGGCCATAACTTTCTATCCCTAATAATTTTACATAAACAGGTACTAAAATAATTGACAATGCTGCTCCCCAAATTCGAGAAAGCAAAATGACAATCATTTTTGAACTGCCAGATTGAAAATTAAAAATTGCCAATACGTATTATTATTTTAAAGGTGCTACTAATTTTAATCCTAAGGTTGGTAATATTAACTCTAATTTATTTTTAAAAATTTTGTTAATAATGGCTTTTTGCCCTTTAAATAACCCAGTTGCAATTTCAATTTTTTCGCCTACTTTAGGCAGCACCTTTTCTAGCGAAACAGTTTGATGCTTAGTAATAAAATTTTTTATTGCTTCTATTTCTTGCTCTTTTATTATAGCTGGCTTACTTAACCAATACACAAAGTTTACAACGTTGTTTGTTTGCTTTACTTGTATATGTTGTTCGGCTATTATTTTTACAAATACATAAGATGTAAATAAAGGTTGCTCTACTTTTTTTATTCTATCGCTCCATTTTTTTTTTACAATTGTGGTGGGGCAGTAGCATTCAATACCTTGTTGTTGTAAGGCTTCATTTACTTTTTTTTCACACCGGCTTTTAGTATAAAGGGCGTACCAATTCATATATTATTTTTTAGGGTAATTATTTACGGGTAGACACAGCTTCGCCTCCTCAGTCACATAAGTTTTTTAAAAAATGTGCCTATCTGGTTGTATTAAAGTTGTAATTAGGTTTGCCAACCTTTTTGTTCTATTACAAACTAAAAATACTTTTAAAAAGGTTGTCAGCTCTTCAAAAGAAACAACAATTTTAATACACCCAATTTATTTTACTTACTCCAAATCAATAATTTTTTATTGTTTGCAGAAGTATTTATAGTGGTATATTCAATTGATGAATACACAACGTACCTAATTTTTCTTTTTATCATTACTTCGGCTTTTTCTACCAAGCTAG
>JANNWD010000349.1:0-15492 GCA_031408315.1 Bacteroidota bacterium | reverse complement strand
TTTTTCTTTTGTTAAAAGATACAAAATTCTCTGAAGAAAAACGATGGGTTATTGTTAGCCCAAAAGATTCCGAATGCTATTTGTTATTAGCAAAAGCAAATAGTAATGAACAAAAAGCAACAGTGGGGAATCAAACAGGTGGTAGAGTATTTTTATTTTTAAACACAAACACTTTCGAGGAAGACTATCAAAATTTAAAAAATAATAATGTTAAAATTATTAGAGAACCTAAAGTTGAAATTTATGGTAAAGTTTTAGTGTTTGCAGATTTATATGGTAACCAATGGGATTTAATTGAAACTATAAATTAATTGGGTTACAAATTTTTACAATTTAAAAACAGTGCCATCAGTGTTTCTGTGGTAATCATTTATGAAAAAAATATTTCTTATCATTAGCACAGTTGTATTTGTTAAATGTGTAATTGCACAAGATGCTTTTAAAATATCTGCCAATATAAAACCCGGAGTGGAGTACTACGGTGTAACAGTTGCAAACGGAATGTTAGGCGTAGTAAGCAGCCCAGAGCCTTTCAAGGTAAAAGATGTTGTGCTAGCAGGTGCATACGATTTGTATGGACGTGGAAGGGTAGGAAACTTTTTAAAAAGTTTTAATCTACTTAATATGTATTTAGATATTGATGGTAGACGATTAGATGCAAAAGATGCTAAAAATATGGTACAAGAAATTGATATGCAGAATGCAGCTTTTACCACAACGTTTGATTATGCCGATAAAGCAAAAGTTAGTTACACCTATTATGCCTTACGCCAACTACCATTTACGGTATTAATGAACGTAACAATTACACCTTTAAAAGATATTACTATTGGTGCAGCAAGTGTCATGGAAGCACCAGATGCGTTAAAAGATGTACAAAATTATTACAACGAAATTGATAGACCACATGTTACATTAAGTTTGCTAACAAGCCAAGCCAAAAGCCCAACAGGAAAATTAACTATGTGTGCTAGCAATAGTTTTTTGTTTGAAGAAGAGCATGGTAGTGAGCCACGTATTATTCATGAAATGTGGGATAACAATATGCACTTAATGAAGTTTACAAAAAAGTTATCAGTAGGTCAATCTTATTCATTTGCAATTGCAGGCAGCAGCATTACAAGTGCTCACCATGCCGATCCATTAAACGAAGCAGAACGTTTAACCATATACGCAAAATTGCAAGGCACAAAACGACTTATTGATTTTCATAAACAAGCTTGGGCAGAACTTTGGAAAAGTAATATTATAATTGAAGGTGATGCACAAGCACAACAAGATGTAAACAGTATGCTATATCACTTGTATAGTTTTACAAGAGAAGGTACAGCTCTTAGCCCAAGCCCAATGGGCCTTAGTGGCTTAGGATATAATGGTCATGTATTTTGGGATACCGAATTATGGATGTATCCTGGGTTATTAGTACTGCATCCAGAAATTGCAAAGAGTATGGTGGAGTATCGCTTTCAACGATTAGAGGCTGCAAAACGAAATGCATTTAGTGTTGGTTTACGTGGTGCAAAATTTCCTTGGGAAAGTGCAGAAACTGGCGTAGAAGAAACACCTGTATGGGCTTTGAGTGGACCTTTTGAACAACACATTACAGCCTGTGTAGGCATTGCAGCTTGGAATTATTATTGTGTAACACAAGATAAAGAATGGCTTAAAGAAAAAGGCTGGCCAATATTACAAGGCACTGCCGATTTTTGGGCAAGCAGAGTAGAGCGTAACGGTCCTAACAAATACGAAATAAAGAATGTTGTTGCTGCAGACGAATGGGCAGAAAATGTAGACAATAATGCATTTACTAACGCCGCCGCTAAAACGAATTTAGAGTATGCAAATATGGCTGCAAAAATTTTAGGGTTACCACAAAATGCTGATTGGGATTTAGTAGCAAAAAACATTGTATTATTAAAAAAATTACCAAATGGTGTTACCACAGAACATGATACGTACAAAGGCGAAACTATTAAACAAGCCGATGTAAATTTATTAGCCTATCCGTTAAAACAAATAACAGATCCTGCTCAAGTAAAAAAGGACTTAGATTTTTATAGTACCAAAATTCCTACAGAGGGTACACCAGCAATGACGCAGGCTATTTTTACTTTATTATATGCAAGATTAGGTGATGCAGATAAAGCAAACTTTTGGTTTAAAGATGCTTACTTGCCTAATTTAAATCCTCCGTTTAGAGTAATTGCAGAAACTAAAGGCGGTACAAATCCATATTTTGCAACAGGTGCAGGCGGTATTGTACAAGCTATTTTAATGGGTTTTGGAGGATTAGATATTACGCCAAATGGTTTGGTACAACTTAAAAGCACCTTACCAAAAGGGTGGAAAAGCTTAACGATCAATGGTGTAGGAAAAGATAAAAAAACATTTGTGGTAAAATAAAATTTGGGCTCCTAGCGGTATACCTTTTTTAAACTTTAGTTCCGGCTTTACGCTACAATCTTTTGTTCGTTTCCCGAAAAATCGGGACAGGTTCACACAAAAGTATTTACGCTACAATCCGGCAGCCATTGGGCTTTTATAGCATTATTCAACAAATAAAGCAAGCAGCTTATAATAATGGCAAACTATCTTTATAGTAATTGTATTGCTTATCATACAATAGTTAGGTGCATTTACAATTGTCGCAAGAGATGTCATCTTTAGTTACGAATTTTTAAGTATAAAGAGCCTAAAAAAAGATGACATCTCTAATAGCAACAGACGATAATTTTAAATGACCCCAACAGTTAGGCATTTACAAAAAAAATATTACTTTTACAATACTGAAACAAGTATTTTCCATATTACTCCTTGTAATTTTAGCCTTTAATATTGGCGGCTATCAACTATATTATCATTTTGCCGAAAACAATACCAACAAAACTATTCAAGCAAAAATAGAAAAGGAAGATTATAAAATTGAAGACTTAGTTTCTTACAAATTTTCTGCAAAGCAATTACCTTATTACACTAATAGTAAAAATTACGAAGTTGCTAATGGAGAAGTTGAGGTAAACGGAGCAGTAATGACCTACGTAAAAAAACGTATTTATAAAGACAGTATAGAATATATCTGTTTGCCCAATCAAGCCAAAACAAACCTACGTACAGCAAGAGAAGATTTTTTTAAATTAGTAAATGATTTAAATAATCTATCCCAAAATAACACTTCAAAAAAGCAAAATTCTACAAACACAAAGCCTTTTAGTTTTGATGCTCTGGCTTTTGAGCCAAATCATTCAAAGTATTTATTTATAGCACTAATAAAAAACAACTATTCTTTTTATACAAAAGATATCCTTCCTAATCCATATCATCAATCCCTTACACCACCACCCAATTATTTTATATAATTTTTTTTAAACACTTTGTAAGCTTTTTTTATTTACTGGTGTCACCCAATCTCTTTTTCTAAAAAAAATATAATGAAGCATTTGCTTATTAGCATTTGTGTTGCAATGTGCATTTTGAGTTGTAACACAAAAAAAGACGAACATCAAAAAATTACCAATAACGCCATTGTTTTTTGCAAAATGGTAAAAGCATTAAATGATGTTGTATTAGAAAATAATTTTGCACCAATGATTGCAAGCCGCAACTATGCTTACGCAAGTATTGCAGCGTATGAATGTATTGCAGCTGGCAATAAAAATTATCAATCTTTAGGTAATCAACTAAATGGTTTAGGAACAATGCCAAAATTAATAGACACAACTATTGATTATAATTTGTCGGCATTATTGGCTTTTATAAAAGTGGGCAATGCGGTTACTTTTCCAGAAGGTAGTTTAATGAAAGTGTATGATCATTTAATTGATACAGTAAAGCAAGCTGGTATTACTAAGCAAACTTTACAAAGCTCAATTGCTTTTAGCGATACTGTTGTAGCAAGCATTATGGCCTGGAGTAAAAAAGACAATTATGCTCAAACCCGTAGTGCAGAAAAATATACAGTACAAAGCAACATTGAAGGAAGATGGATACCAACACCACCTGCTTATGCACAAGCTGTAGAATATCACTGGATGGATATTAGGCCACTAGCCATTGATAGTGCAGCACAGTTTAAACCTATACCACCACCAGCATACAATGCAAAAGATAAAAACAGTATTTTTTACAAAGCAATGGTAGAGGTAAAAAATGTAGGGGATAGCTTAACAGAGGAACAAAAGCATATTGCTAATTTTTTTGATGACAATCCGTTTAAATTAAACGTTAGTGGGCATGTAATGTTTGCTACTAAAAAATTTTCGCCACCTGGCCATTGGATGAATATTGTAGGTATTGCTGCGGAAAAAAGCAAAGTAGATTTTACAACAACAGTATGTGCTTATACACAAACAGCCATCGCTTTGTTTGATGCATTTATTAGCTGCTGGGATGAAAAATACCGAAGCAATTTAGTACGTCCAGAAACTGTAATTAACAAATATGTAAATGCCGATTGGAGACCATTTATTCAAACACCACCATTTCCTAGCTATACAAGTGGGCACAGTGTAACAAGTGCAGCAGCAGCCGAAGTAATGACGAATATTTTTGGCGAAAACTTTAATTACAAAGATAGTAGCGAAAGAGAATTTGGTGTACCAGATAGAACATTTACATCGTTTAAAGCAGCAGCAAACGAAGCTAGCATTAGCCGCTTATACGGCGGTATACATTATCTATTTGATTTAACCGAAGGAACAAAACAAGGCGAAGCTGTTGGAAAATTTATAGTAAACAAATTAAAAATGCGAAAATGAAAAATTGTAAAATAAAAAAAATTATAATAATACTATCACTTTTTATTTCATCTACCACCATTGCACAAACAGATATGGATGGCTTAATGATGGATAAAAATTTCTTTTGTGTTGGTGTCACATATGGTAGCAGTACATGGAAAAACTATTGGGAAGGCACTTTAAAAAGAGAAAACTTAAATCTTGGAAAAGTAACTACTAATAATGTAGCCATAAATGGTAACTATGGCATTACTAATAAACTAAACGCTATTTTTTCTGTACCATATATTAAAACTAAAGCTAGTGCTGGTCAGCTTAAAGGGCAGCAAGGCGTACAAGATTTATCCCTTTTTGTAAAATGGGTAGGTATAGAGCAGCAATTAAAAAAAGGAACACTCAAGGGAATACTTATTGGTGGCGTTAGTTTACCGTTAACCAATTATACTCCCGATTTATTGCCTCTATCGATAGGTATGCAAAGTAAAACGGCTAGCCTAAGGGCAATGGTAGATTATCAAAAAGCAAATTGGTTTGGTACTGCAAGTGCCACTTATATTATAAGAGATAATGTAAAATTAGATAGAGAATCGTACTACACCACCGAATTACATTACACTAATGAAGTAGCAATGCCAGATGCTACTAACTTAAATGTAAGAGCAGGTTATAGAAGTGAAACGTGGATTATTGAAGCCTTATTTAATCGGTGGATAACAAATGGCGGCTTTGATATTACTCGTAACAATATACCCTTTGTAAGTAACACAATGAATGCATCTACTATTGGTTTGCACATTAAATACGATACTGAGTTTTTAAATGGATTATCGTTTGTAGGTGATGTAATGAAAACAGTGGCTGGTCGTAATATGGGGCAAAGCAGCGGCTTTAATGCAGGCGTATTCTATATAATGGATTTTAGTAAAAAGAAAAAAGAAGAAATAAAAAAGTAAACTTAGCCACAATGTCTTTGCGGCTCAAAATAATATAAAATGAAAAAAATAATTATCTACTTAACAATAATCACTTTCATAGTTTCTTGTAAAAAAGAGATTATAGAAAAAAACAACACTTACCCAGCCATTAATCCTTTAAGACCAGATGCTAATGCAGGTACTTGGAAACCTATTTTATTAACTAGTGCCAGTGAATTTGCTTGTGCTGCACCCATTGCTACTACAAGCCCCGATTATATTATTCAACTAAATGAAATAAAAAGTTTTCAAAATAATATTAGTAGTCAAGAAAGAGAATTAGTAAACTATTGGGGTGCAGGTGCAGTACTCCGTTGGAACGAAATTATGAGAGAACTTGTTGCAAAACATAATTTACCTCCTTATCAAAATGCAGATGGTACGTATCCATTCCCTAGTGCCAATAATCCATTAGCCTATCCTCTTTTTCCTTTTGCCAATCCACCTTACGCTGCAAGGGCTTATGCTTACCTAAGTGCAGCACAATACGATGCTTGTGTAGCAGCATACCATTACAAAGGAGTATACAACAGAGCATCACCATTTACGGTAGATGCTAATATACAAACGCTTTTACCAAAAAGTACGTTACCAAGTTATCCTAGTGAAGATGCGGTAGTGTTAGGAGCAAGTGTAGAAATGTTGAAATTGCTTTTTCCTGGCGACCAGGATTTTATTAATCAAAAAGCAGAAGAACATAAAAGAGCAAGGCTTATATCTGGTATGAATGTACGAAGTGATTTAGATGCAGGGGAAGCATTAGGAAAATTAGTAGCCGCAAAGTTTGTAGCAAGAGCAAGAGGGGATAGAGCCGGAGCAGCCATTGGTAATGCTACAATTTGGGCACAGCAAGAAGCTGATTGTATTGCAAGGGGAGAAATTCCTTGGAAAAGCTTAGAAACTCCTGCCCGTCCTGGAATGTTGCCATTGTTTGGAAAAGTAAAAACTTGGTTATTTGATTCATCAACAATGGTTACAACTATCCGCCCTGTGGCACCGCCAAGTACCAACTCACAACAATTTAAAGATGAATTAAACGAAATTTATACCATACAAAAAAATCTTACTAGAGAGCAAATGCGTATTGCTCATTTTTGGGCCGATGGTTTAAATACGTACACTCCTCCAGGCCATTGGAATTATATTGCGGCTAACGAATTTGCAAACTTAAATTTTAGTGAGGCTCGTTGGGCTCGTAATATGGCGTTATTAAATATGAGTATGATGGATGGTGCAGTAGCTTGTTGGGATGCAAAATATATTTATTATACTCCACGACCATCACAAATGGATAGCCGAATAAAAAGTGTAACAGGTGTACCCAATTTTCCGGCATATGTAAGTGGGCATAGTACATTTAGTGGAGCTGCAGCAACTGTTTTAGGCTACATTGTTCCAAGTAAAACTGCCAGCTTTATAGCAATGGCAAACGAGGCTAGTGCAAGCAGAAAATATGGTGCTATACATTACAACAGCGATTGTGTAAAAGGCTTAGAGACTGGAAATAAAATTGGTGTATTTGCAATAAATAGAGGTCGTATAGATGGTGCTGAGTAATTTTTAAAGATGACACCTTTTTAAAAGGTGTCATCTTTTTTATTAATAGAAAAACTGCTCTTTCACAATTTTTCCATCTTTTACTTCATACACACACACCTCATCCATTTTCATTCTGCCCATACCTTTCATAGTAACATCCATACCCATTGTTAGGCTAAAATGGTTACCACCAATCACAGGTGCAGTGCTCCAACCACCATGCATTTCTTCAATACTTTCATTAAAAAGCCGCCCTTTTTCCTTAATAGCATCTAAGCCTTTTACGCTTTGTAAGCCGGGGCTATTTTCTGGTTCAATACTCACAGCTTCATTACTAAATAATTCATCTTGAATTTTATCCCACTGATTGGTTTGGGTTAATTCATTAAAACGATTAGCTACTTCTTGAATTGTCATAATAAAATTTTTAGAAAATAAAATTAAGCTATTTTATCCCTAGCTTTTAGTATTTTTAAAGAATAAATTATTAACAATGAAAATTAAGTTTTTACTGATTGCTCTTGCTATTTCAATGAGTACAAATGCCCAACAAACTCCTGATAAAATTTATGGTGATTTGTTTACCGATGTGCAAAGCAGCAGTGTTTTCCCTGATAGTAAAACCTTTGTGGATTGCACTCCAAAGCGTAATCCAAAATTAATTTTAGGCGATTATGCAAAGCAAAAAGCAATTACAGGCTTTTCTATAAAAAATTTTGTAGCCGAAAATTTTACATTGCAAAAGCAACCCAATGTTACCAATATTGTAAAAGGAAAAACTATTGAAGCACATATAAAAGAGTTATGGACAGTTTTAAAAAGAAGCCAAGATAAAAAAGTGGAAGGTAGTAGCTTATTGCCATTACCAAAACCTTACATTGTTCCTGGTGGAAGATTTACCGAAGTGTATTATTGGGATAGCTATTTTACTATGCTGGGCTTAAAAGAGAGTGGAGAAATTAAAACTATAGAAAATATGGTAGATAATTTTGCTTACTTAATTAATACCTACGGACATATTCCAAATGGTAATAGAACCTATTATTTAAGTAGAAGCCAACCGCCATTCTTTAGTATGATGGTAGAATTATTGGCTACTATAAAAGGGAAGGGTATTTATAAGAAATATTTACCTGCTTTGCAAAAAGAATATAACTTTTGGATGGACGGAGTGGCTAATATAAAAAATGGCGATGTTCATAAAAGAGTAGTAAAAATGAATGATGGAACTGTATTAAATAGATATTGCGATGACTTAGATATACCAAGGCAAGAAGGATATAAAGAAGATGTAAAAGCTGCCGAGGAGGCTGTAGGTCAAAAAATGATGACCATGAAATTTGGAAGTGAAGACGTAATGAATAATTTTATAAAGCAACAATCAAAAATTATATATAAACATTTACGTAGTGCAGCAGAAAGTGGCTGGGATTTTGGCAGCCGTTGGTTTACAGATCCTACAAAGATTAGCACCATACACACTACCGATTTTGCACCAGTAGATTTAAATAGTTTACTATACAATTTAGAAAATATTTTATTGGCAAATGGTGGTAAAGTAGATAAAAATATAAACACAGATAGAGGTAAAGCACTTAAAAATTTATTTTGGAATAAAGAGGTTAACTTTTTTTGCGATTATGATTTTGTTGCAAAAAAAGTATCCGATAATATTACAGCCGCAGGTTTTTTCCCCATGAGTTTTATACAGTATGATGCTAGTGTGCAAAGCGAAAAAAATATGATGATAGCAAAAGCAGTAAAAGATAATTTGCTAAAACTTGGCGGAATTGTAAGTAGTACCAAAGCTGTAGGGCAACAATGGGATGCTCCTAATGGCTGGGCACCACAGCAATGGATGGCTATTATTGGCTTGGAGAAATTTGGACAAAAAGAATTAGCAAGAGATATTGCTACCCGATGGACAACCCTAAATAAAAAAGTATATGCAGCCACGGGTAAACTTACGGAAAAGTATAACGTTGTAGACCTAAGTTTAGAAACAGGCGGTGGCGAATATCCTAATCTTGATGGCTTTGGATGGACGAATGGTGTTTATTTAGCATTAGTAAAAAAGTATAATTTAAAATAAGTTACACTACTTCCAATACCATGTATTCATAAGGTTGTAACACCAAATATTCATTATCGTTGCCTAATGTATAGTTCTTTTTTGTGCAATGATTAAATAAACTATTTGTTGCCATCTTCTTTTCTTTAAATGCATACCAAGTTAAGCCTTGGGGGTTATTGCTATAGTTAAATAAGCAAAATACTTTTTTATCTTCGCTACTTCTTACAAAACCTAAAATATGGTTATTGTGTGGTGTTAAGTATTCAATATTGTTTTTATCGGAAAATGCAGTTAGCTTTTTGCGTATAGTAATCATTAGCTGTGTGGCACTAAATACCTTTTGTTCAATAGTATTTTTTATTTTGTAATTGTCATTTTTACTCCAATCAATAAGTGGTCTATGCATCCAACGATTATCATAGCTTTTACCTTCATCTTTTAGGTAACTGTAATCGTTGGTATAGCCTACTTCATCGCCATAAAATAACATGGGTATGCCGCCTACAAACATGGTGTGGGCTTGCAGTAAAACTAATTTAGCAATGGCAGTTTCTATTTCTTTTTTGTAACTATTTTCTATAGCTTTTTCTAATCCGCAAAGCGATGCTAATGTGCCACTAATACGAGCATCTTGCGTTTTTGGATTTATACTAAACAATGCACCTGTTGAAGTGGAATAAGGGTGTGTACCACTGTAAAAATCTTTTATAAATTTTCGATGTTCGTAAGGATTGTAACCTGCAGTATTAATTTTTTCATCTTCATAACCTAAGCCAATATCATCGTGGCAACGAGTATAGCTTATCCAAGTAGTGCCATAAGGTTTTTGTAAAATATCATGCTGACTAGCTAATATAATTTTAGTATCACCTGTAGCTAGTGCATCCCACTGCAAAGCCATATTAGTAGCGGCATACGCCACATCGCATTCTTTGGCGTAATAATTATCTGTACCAAAATATTTTAGTATTTCTTTAGGAGCTACAATAGCTTCACCCAACAAAGCCATACCTGGAGTAGCTACTTGAACACACTGTTTTATTAAACGAAGTAATGTATGTGCTTGTGGTAAATTTTGACAAGTTGTGCCTAATTGTTTCCAAATAAAGGCAGGGGCATCTATTCGTAAAATATCTACACCTAAATTGGCATAATAAAAAATAGTATCCAGCATTGCAGTAAATACAGTAGCATTACTAAAATTTAAGTCCCATTGATAATCATGAAAAACAGTCATTACCCATTTTTGCATCTCTTCATTGTAAGTAAAACTCCCTGCACTACTCTCTGGAAAAATTTCGGGCATTGAAGCATTGTATTGGTCAACTAAATTTTGGTCGGTAAATGTGTAATAAAAATCTTGATAATATTTATCGCCAGCTTTTGCTTTTTCGGCCCACTCATGCTTATTACTGGTGTGGTTAAGTACAATATCTAACATCAAATACATATCCTCTTTTTGCATGGCTAGTTCTGCTTTTGCAAAATCTTCATTAGTTCCCAATCTGCTATCTATCTTTCTAAAATTGCTAACGGCATAGCCACCATCGCTTTCGTTTGTAGGGCTTTCCATTAACGGCATTAGGTGTAGAAAATTTACACCTAATGCTTTTAAATATGATAATTTAGAAGGTAAGTTATTTAAGCTGCCACAAAAACGATCTACATACAAACTCATACCCACAATAGCATTACTTAAAAACCAAATGCCTTGTTGGGCTTTTTTTTCATCTTTCTTTTTTAATACTGCACTACGCTGTAAGTAAGCATTGGTAATGGTTTTAATAAGTTGGTTAAATTGAAATTCAACATCTTTTACATTACCATAAATTTCGTAAAACAAATTATTAATTGCTTCGGCATTGGCAATAAACCTTGTGTAAAAGGCATTATCTTTTACCAAAATATCTAATTTAAATTGTTGTAACTGTCTATTTATATGTTTATGAACTAAAGAATTGTACATAGTATTGGACTAATTAAAAATATCGCTACTTAAATGTTTAAAGGCTTCCATTGCACCAAGGTATTCACAAGTTCTTGCACCTGCTTTGTTTGCGTTGGCTACAATGGTTGTCCAGTTGGTTAAGGGTAAAGTGTTTATTTGCTCCAAATTTTTATTAGCTAATTGATATAGCAATGCACCCACAAAAGCGTCACCAGCACCAGTTGTATCGGTTGGTGTAATAGTAATGCTAGGTATTATAGTTGTGGTGCCATTATGGCCAAATAATGTACCCTCTGCACCAATAGTAATTGCAAATACAGCTTTTGTTTTTTGCAGCAATTGTGCCACTGCATCATTTAGTGTAGTGGTTTGTGTTAGTAACATTGCTTCTTCATCGCTTAATTTAAAAAAGTGACATCGTTCTAAAAAATACCAACTTTGATTAATAAAAGAATCAGTATTTTCTTTTGTTGGGAAAAGTAAATGCCTATAATTAGGGTCAAAGCTTACAAAGCAATTATTATTTAATGCTTGATGAAATAAATTTTTATAGGCCTCTTGCAATGGGCCAGGTAAAAAGCCAGTAGCACTTCCGAAATGCACAATGCTATAATCAGTAATATTTATTGTAGCAATATCATCATTGCTTAATTGCCCATCGGCCCCACGGCTAAAAACAAAATCTCTTTCGCCATTTTCCATAAGGCTTACAAAAGCCAATGTGGTAAAGTGTTTGGCATCTTGCAACATAAAAGTGGTATCTACACCAAAATCTTGCATTACTTCAATCAAATGCTTGCCAAAGGGATCGTTACCAACCTTAGCTGCTAAATTTACTTTGCCACCTAAAGCAGCAATTGCAGCCGCTACATTGGTAGGGGCGCCACCAGGTTTTTTTAAAAAATTTTCGCCATTGCTTAATGCTTGTCCTTTATTGGTACAAATCATATCAATTAAAGCTTCGCCAATGCAGAGTATTTTATTCATCAGTTTTATTTATTTATCCATAAAACGAAGGTGTCTTATGGGTAGTGTTTTAATGCCCACCTGTTGCTGGGGCACTCATCATTTCATTGGTTAATTTTTTCGATTTTATTAACAACGTGGCAGCCGCCGCAATTAATAATAAAATACCAGCAAATAAAATTGCTTTACCTGGATCATTATTTAAAAAATGTTTATGTATATATCCAAAAGTTATAGTCTGTATAAACATTGGTATTACAATCATCATATTTATAATACCCATATATACTCCATATTTTTCTTTTGGTATTTCACCTACTACCATTAAATATGGAATCCCCATCATACTTGCCCATCCAATACCAAAACCGGTAATAGCAGGAAATAATAAATACTTATTTTCTATAAAAGGAAAAATCAAAAGCCCAATACCAGCTAATATTAAACAACCCAGATGAACTAATTTAGGGGAATACTTTTTTGCAAACCATACTAATCCAAATGCTACTAAAAATGTAACAATATTGTACCACCAATTTACAAGCCCTGTCCAACTAACTGCTTTTTCGTACAACTCTGTATTTTGCTCTGGTGATGTTTTCCAAACAGATTGTGCAATACTTTTTGCACTGTTTTGCCAATAGCAAAATAAAGCATACCACTGAAAGAGATAAACCAATGCTAATTGCCACATTACCTTAGGCATTGTTTTAATAGCATCAATTATTTCAACCAATGGAGCTACCAATAAATACAAAGCATTAATAAAAGCTATATTTCTATATTTATTTAATATATGAGCTAAAAGAAAAACCCATCCAAAAAATAAGGGAAGTAATAGAATATTTACAATTGAGGGGTCAATAAACTTAATTAGTAGTAAGTACACACAAAATGGCACTATTGATATTGCTAGAATGTAACTTAAAAACTGCACAATTTTGTTAGGTTTACCAGCATTGTAAGCATTAATTTCATCTATTTCTTGCTGGGATGGGGGAATTTCTGGTGTAGTTTTCATACTCCACAAAACACTTAATATGCTACATATTGCCCCTAAAATAAAAGAACCAAAAACCCAATTAGGAATTTTACCTGTTTTGCCAACAATAAGTAATGGGAAAATGAATAATGATAAGTTGGCTAAACTTTGCCCCAAACCAGTAAAAAAACTTTGTGCTTGAAATCCTATTGCCTGTTGACCGCTATCTAATTTATCAGCTACAAAAGCTCTGTAGGGTTCCATTGCTGTGTTATTACCAACGTCTAAAATCCACAATAGCCCAGCAGCCATCCATAAAGTACTGCTGAATGGAAAAATAAACAATGCCATACTGCACATTATTGCACCTATTAAAAAATAAGGCTTACGTCGCCCAAATTTAGGATGCCAAGTTTTATCACTTAATGCACCAATAATTGGCTGTATTACCAAGCCTGTAAGTGGTCCTGCCAAATTTAACCAAGGAATTTCATCGGGCTTTGCCCCTAAAAAATCGTAAATGGGGTTTACGGCACTTTGTTGTAACCCAAAACTATACTGAATGCCAAAAAAACCAACATTCATATTAATTATTTGCCAAAAGCTCAGCCTTGGTTTAGTAATGTTCATATACAAGCAATTAGTTAAGGATAAATATAATAAACAATGTGTAGAAAATACATTTTAAATAAGCTTTTAATTCGCAATAAAATTCCAACTCTCACCTAATTCCAACTCAACTCTTACTTAAATATTCATAAATAGTAAAGCTGTTTTAAAATAAAAATTTTGCTTTTTTGTAAAGCTTTAAATTTTTATGTCTAAAATTTTATTGAAAATCAATTGATTACAAAGGTGCGATATAAAATACTTACTGTTTTCTTTGGAAAACAGCCCTTAACCAACCTACCTTTGCATTCCGAAAAATTCGGGAACATATTTAAGTCTCTTGGGATGGCAAGAGATAAATCTAAACAAAATATAAAATGATCAAATTACATTTCACTACAAAGCATGCTAATGAGGCTACCGTTACACACAACTGGTACGTTGTGGATGGTACTAATCAAACCGTTGGACGTATGTGTGCAAAAATTGCCGCCATCTTACGTGGCAAAAACAAGGCGTATTACACACCACACGTAGATTGTGGAGATTTTATTATTGTTACCAATTGCGAAAAAGTAAAATTGACTGGTAATAAAATGAATGATAAAGTTTACGATAATTTCTCTGGTTATCCAGGTGGTCGTAAAGAAGAATTAGCTAAAGATTTAATTAGACGCAGACCAGAAGTTTTAATTGAAAGAGCTGTAAAAGGTATGTTACCTAAAAATAGATTGGGTCGTCAGATGTACAAAAAATTATTTGTATACCAAGGTTCTAATCACCCTCATGCTGCACAAAAACCAGCCGAATTAAAATTTTAATTTTCAAAAACATTTAAAATAAAATAAATGGAGAAGCAAAAAAATGCAGTAGGTCGTAGAAAAGAAGCGGTAACCCGTGTTTTCTTATCTAAAGGCGACGGAAAAATTACTGTAAACGGTAAAGACTACAAAACGTACTTTCCGTTAGTATATTTACAAAACCAAGTAGAAGCCCCTTTTAAAACAGTTGAAATTGGTGATAAATATGATGTAGTTATCAACGCAACTGGTGGTGGTGTAAAAGGTCAAGCAGAGGCTGCAAAATTAGGCATAGCCCGTGCTTTGTTAGAAGTAAGTGCCGATTATCGTCCGGCGTTAAAAGCTGCAGGTTTATTAAAAAGAGACCCACGTAGTGTTGAACGTAAAAAACCAGGTCGTAAAAAAGCAAGAAGAAGCTTCCAGTTCTCAAAACGTTAATGGTTATTGGTTTATGGGTATGGCAACATATCAAAAACCTAAGTCATTTTCGTATTTAACAATAACAATTAACAAACAACGAATAACAATAAAATGGAAAATACTTCATTACAACAGCAACTTTTAGAGGCAGGCGTACATTTTGGTCACTTAAAAAAGAAATGGAATCCTAAAATGTTGCCTTACATTTTTGCAGAAAAAAAAGGTATTCATATTATAGACCTTAACAAAACTGTTGAAGGTTTGCAAGAAACTGCAGCAGCTTTAAAAGCAGTAGCTCGTAGTGGTAAAAAAATAATGTTTGTTGCTACCAAAAAACAAGCAAAAGAAATTGTAAGCGAATGTGCTCAACGAGTAAATATGCCTTACGTTACAGAGCGTTGGTTAGGTGGTATGCTTACCAACTTTAACACCGTACGTAAAAGC
>JANNWD010000348.1:0-3300 GCA_031408315.1 Bacteroidota bacterium | reverse complement strand
TTTTTAATACCAGTGATTATATAGCCAACATCCCCACAATGCACAGAGTTTTTTGCTTCCATTCCAAATTTTAAAATACCAACTTCATCTGCATAATACTCTTGATCGGTACTAAAAAATTTAACCTTATCCCCTTTTTTAAGGCTACCGCTAAATATTCTATAATAAACAATAATGCCTCTAAAACTATTAAAAACACTGTCAAAAATTAAGGCTTGTAGTGGTGCCGTTTCATCTCCACTTGGTGCAGGAATACGGTTTATTATGGCATCTAAAATTTCATCAATACCAATGCCACTTTTACCGCTTGCTAATAAAATATCTTCTTCTTTACAACCAATTAATTCTATAATTTGATCTTTCACTTCGGGTATCATTGCCCCATCCATATCTATTTTATTGATAACAGGGATAATTTCTAAATCGTTTTCTATTGCTAAATAAAGGTTAGAGATGGTTTGTGCCTGAATACCTTGTGTGGCATCTACCAACAATAATGCACCCTCACAAGCGGCTAAAGCTCTACTTACTTCATAGCTAAAATCAACATGACCAGGTGTATCAATTAAGTTTAAAATATAATGCTCACCCTTAAACGGATAATTGATTTGTATGGCGTGGCTTTTAATGGTAATTCCTTTTTCTCTTTCCAAATCCATATCATCAAGCACTTGTGCCTGCATATCTCTACTGCCAATAGTTGCTGTATGTTCTAGCAATCTATCGGCTAAAGTACTTTTTCCATGATCGATATGGGCAATAATGCAAAAATTTCTAATGTTCTTCATGTAACTAATCCTTAATTTTTAAGAAAGGCAAAAGTAGTTGATTTTAGGGGATTTTAGGCACAGTGTTTAGGTAAAGTGAATTAGCGTTATTGGCACTATTTTATCCTTGGGTCAACCATTTTATACAATACATCTGCCAGCATATTTATAAATATAAAAATACAAGCAGAAAAAAGGACTGCACCCATTACAACAGGATAATCTAATTTTTCCAAAGCATTTACGGTTAATTTACCAATACCTTTCCAACCAAAAATATATTCTATAAAAAATGCTCCGGCTAATAGCTCGGCAAACCACCCTGTAATGGCTGTTATTACAGGGTTTAAGGCATTGCGTAAGGCATGTTTAAAAATTACTTGTTTGCTACTTAATCCTTTGGCATAGGCAGTTCTTATATAGTCTTGATGTAACACATCTAACATGGCACTACGAGTTAGTTGTGTTATAATTGCTAACGGACGAATGCCCAAAGTAAAAGCAGGCAAAATTAAATTTTTTATGGTGATGTATTTTTCGCCAGTTACTTCATCAATATCAAACCAACTACCAGTTAAATTTAAGCCTGTATAATTATGTAATACAACTCCAAAAAAATAGGCTATTAATATGGCCATAAAAAAAGATGGGGCAGATATTCCTATAATGCTGCTAAATACTGCCGAAGTATCTAACCAAGTGCCTTTTTTCACCGCTGCGGTTGTACCTAATATAATACCAAAAAAAGTAGCAAATAACATGGCTGCAAAAGCTAATAATAATGTGCCTGGCAATGCTTCTAACAACATAGTACCCACTTCTTTTTTGGTTTGATAACTTTTGCGTAGGAAAGGGAGTTTTATACCAAATTTTGTATTGCCCCCAATAAATAATCCATTTAGTTTTTTGGTAGAAATGTCTTCTTTTGTATGAAAACAAATTGGTGAAACATCATTCAAATACAACACAAATTGTTTCCATTTTGGTTGATCTAAATACAAATCTTTACGGATATTATCCATTGTTTTTTTATCGCCTGTTTGCCCAACAATCATTCTTGCAGGGTCGCCAAAGCCTTGAAACATAACAAATACAAGAACCACAACGCCAAGAAGTATGGATAGAGAATACAGTATTTTTTTTAAGACAAAAAACAAAGGGATGTTTTGATTTATTGAATGGTGAATGTACTTATTTTATTTAAAACCCCAACCTTTAGGTTGGGGCAATTGATAGTTAGATTAATCAAAATTTTATAATGTCAAAATACCATTTGGTTTTCTTTTTTGAGGAATATTTTTAGCATCTTCCCAACTCCATTTATTTTGGACAATTGCTCCTTTCATTTTATAAAGTGTTGGATTTACTCTTGCGGCAGTTTTAATAGCAGTGCCATCACAAGTAAATACATCTATTTTGTAATGACCTTGTTGTAAAAATATTTTTTTTGCAGTTGCATAATCAGATGTTATTAGATAAACAGGTATTGCGTTATTAAAATAAAAATCTTTGAAATCTTTATACCAAGTATCTTTTTTTTCATCAAAATCTTTAACAAACATCAAATAATATTCTCCTTGCTGCCCTAAAATAGCCTCAGTAGTATCCTTTCCACTTTCTGTGGTAAAAGAAAAATCATTTATTAAAGGGATATTATTTTTTCCTTTTTGCACTAACACTTGTTTTCTATCTATAAATTGCCAAGTACTGTCGGGCAAATTGCTTACTCCAAATTCTTTATTTTGGCCATTTTTTTGGTAGATGAATGTGTAATCAAACTTATCAGCAACAGCATCTTTAGGCATCTTCCTCAATTCTAAAATATTGTTACCAGCTTTAAAAGGCAAACAATCTTTTAAAGGTAAATGGCTTTGTACATACCATTGTAAAAATAATACGCCAATTAAAGAGGCTAAAACTATTGCAAAGCCAATAGTATTTTTAAACAGCGGTAAAATATGTTTTTTACCAAATAGCAAAACTAAAATTAATGCCAATAAAATAATATCTTTTGTAAAAGTTTGTATGGGTGTAAGCGGAATACAATCGCCAAAACAACCGCAAGCTCTTATTTTGCCTGTAAATAATACAAAGGCAGTTAAAAACGTAAAAAAAATGGTTAGTAATAAAAGTAAAACAGTAGTACCTTTTTTTTGCCAACCTACCAGCAAAGCCACACCCAATATAACTTCAAGCGTTATCATTACAATAGAAAATAATAACGAATGTTGGTTAAACCAACCCATAAGTTTGGGTAGAAAACCATCGGCTGCCCATACCTCAAAAAACTCTTGCATTTTATAGCTTAAGCCTTTTGGGTCAATAGCTTTTACCAAGCCGCTAAAAACAAATAAGGAGCCAACTAATATTCTTGATATGTGTACAACTACTTTCATAATTTACCCTTCATGTATTTTTTCATCTATTAAAATCAAACCAAAAATGGCATAGTCAATAATGTCGTAGAAATTTGCATCTATTCCTTCACTACTAATTGTTTGTCCATCATTTTTAATAATTTGTTTAATGCGTA
>JANNWD010000347.1:0-1557 GCA_031408315.1 Bacteroidota bacterium | reverse complement strand
TCCGGGGTGATCGGACCCTTGATTTCAATGAAGCAGCAAATGTGGTTCCCTGCTGTCCCCACCGCTACGGGGGAAGCCTCCCACAACTCTCGTTGTGGCAAGCTCAGTGGTTGCAGGCGGGCTTCCCCACTTTCCAACCATTGCCTGAACTGGGTTCTGCTGTTTTGCTCCATGCGGATTTGCCTCTTCGGCCTATTTGGCCTCGTTGCTTTCCTCCAGCTCCGGGAGGGCTCCGAGCAGGCGGTCGATGTCCTCATCGGAAAGGGCATCCACATCCACTTCAGCCACCGTGGTCGGCTCTGCGACGACTTCGGCCACCGCTGGCTTGGCACCCTCGGTTCCGCTGCCGAGGTGCTCGGCCACTAACACAGCAATCTGACCAATGGTCCGCGCCCGCATCAACGTGGTCGGAGGCAACGCAACGCCGATGGAACTTTCCAGCATCGTCTCGATTTCCACGCCCATAAGCGAGTCGAGCCCGAGGTCGGTGAGCGGTTGATCTTCGCGCAGGCTGTCGGGTTTGACCCGGAGCACGGAGCCCACGACGTCGCGCACGGCTTCGCCAATGACACCGGTCCGATCTTCTGCTGAAGCCGCTGCAATCTTGGCGCGCCAGTCGTTGCCGCCACCGCCAGCTTCTTGCGTTTCGACACCCGCTGCGAAAATGCGCTCGACGAGCGGATTGTCCTGCATGCCGCGGAAGGATTGACGCCATTTCGCCCAGTCCACCCGAATCGCTGCGACTTGGGTGGCGTGAGCCGAAAGGAATGATTCCATGAGCGAGGTCACTTCAGCTGGAGTCAGTGCTCCGGTGCCCTGACGGGCGAGGAATTCCGCCACACGTTCATTGCGGGCCACGTATCCTTCACCACCGAGCACGCCCCAATTGATCGCGAGGGCCGGTTGGCCGAGCGCACGACGATGGTAGGCGAGGGAGTCGAGGAAGGCATTGGCGGCCGAGTAATTTCCTTGGGCAGGGTTGCCGAAGATACTTGAAACCGAGGAGAACATCACAAAGGCATCGAGTTGCATGTCCTGGGTATTTTCATGCAGCAACCAAGCGCCATGGGCTTTCGGGGCCATGACCGTGCGGAGTCGCTCGGCGGTGAGGGCCGAAAGCGGGGCGTCGTCGATGACCATGGCGAGGTGGAAAATCCCCTTGAGCGGAGTCTTCGCAGCCCGCAGTTCGGAAATCAGCGCCTTCACATCCTTCGGAGAACCGATGTCTGCTTTCAGGACTTTCGTTTCGATCCCTCGCGCTTCGAGGCTGGCCACAAAGGCGACGGCTTCCGGCGTGGAAGCACCACTGCGACTGCTGAGCACGAGGTGACGGGCTCCAGCATCGACTAGCCATTCTGCGAGCACCCGGCCGAATCCACCGAGACCACCCGTGATGAGGTAGGCCCCATCCGCTTTGATTTCGAACGGCGGCAACGGCGGCTCGCCTTTTCTAACGATGAACGAGTCTGCGAATCCGACGACCACTTTGCCAGTGTGCTTGCCACCCGCCATGAGGCGGAAGGCGGCATCGATCCGGCTGGCCGGGAACGAACGGAA
>JANNWD010000346.1:0-7009 GCA_031408315.1 Bacteroidota bacterium | reverse complement strand
TCGGTAGCTATGCTAATGGTTGTAATTCGTACGACACTATAAATATTTTGGCAAAAAATAACCCTGTAGTAAATTTAAATAGCACTAATACTATTTGTATAGGTAACACTAAACTACTCGATGCTGGCAATTTTAGTAGTTATTTATGGGAAGATGGAAGTATATTAAGGCAAAGAAGTATTTCTTCATTAGGCATTTATTATGTAACAGTTACAGATAATTTTGATTGCAAAGGAAGTGATACTGTTAAAATTACAACTTATGGCTCTACCCCATCCAATTTTCTACCCTTCGATTCTACAAAATGCAGCTATAATAATTTAACCATTTCCCCCATTCAAAATTATACTTCGTATTTGTGGAACACAAATGTTACAACAAAAGATATTTCGATACAACAGTCAGGCTTATACTGGCTTCAAGTAAAAGACATTAATGATTGTATTGGTAAAGACTCTATAAACATTTATAACAAAGACTGTTTGAGAGGCTTATATACTCCTAATGCATTCACTCCAAATAACGATAATAAAAATGATATTTTTAAACCCCAAATTTTTGGCAATTTGCTTTACTACGAATTTTATGTTTTCGATAGATATGGTAAGCAAGTTTTTTACAGCAAGGATATTAATAAAAGCTGGGATGGCAGATACAATGGTCAGTTACAAAAAATTGGCACCTATGTATGGTTATGCAAATACAAAATAAGTGGTCAAAATACTAATGAAGAAAAAGGCACTGTAATTCTTATAAGATAAAAGTAGTTGCAACTGCTGTAAGTTGCAACCAACAAATATTTACCAAAACATTTGATAAAAGCTCAATAAACATATTTTGTACAAGAGTGAGACGCCAATGAAGTTCAACAGTATTACAAATACCCGTAAACCAAATAAAACACATTTGCCGCAAGGCAAATCTTTACAACTCTATCACCGTAATCTCTGGCAACACTCCCACCCTTCCTGGGTAGCCTAAAAATCCAAAGCCTCTATTAATGTATAATTTTTGTTTAGCATCTTCGTATAAGCCTGCCCATTGTTTGTAAACGTATTGTACTGGGCTCCATTTAAAACCTGGTATTTCAATACCAAATTGCATACCATGGGTGTGGCCGCTAAGCATTAAATCAATATCGGGGTAGTTTGGTTTTACTTCTTTTTCCCAATGGCTAGGGTCGTGGCTTAGTAGTATTTTAAACGGGTATTTTTGGGCTCCAGCATAGGCTTTTGCCAAATTGCCGTAACTATAAAAACGGGCTTTACCGCTAATGTTTTGTACGCCTAATACAGCAATTTCTGCATCACCTTTTTTTAAGGTAATATGTTCATCCATTAACAAACGCCACCCCATACTTGCATGTACTTTTGCCAAGTCGTCTAAATTTTTTTGTTGTAAAGAGCTTAATAAATGTTTGCCTGCAGCTTTTTGTTTTTCTCTAAATTCATCCGTTCTATCTGGCCATTGTACATAATCGCCATAATCATGATTGCCAAATGTACTATACACACCCATTGGTGCTTTTAGTTTTGCAAACACCTCTATAAAATCGTTCATTTCGATGGCTAAGTCATTAACCAAATCTCCAGTAAAAAAAATAACATCAGGCTTTTCATCTAAAATTTTTTGTACGCCTTTTTCTACTGCTTTTTTATTCATAAGGCTTCCGCTGTGTACATCGCTAATTTGTACAATTTTTAATCCTTTAAATGCAATAGGCAAATTTTCAAATGTTAATTTTATTCTTTTTACACTATAGTTATATTTATTGCTAAAGCCGTAAAGCAACGTACCAAACATAGTTGTACCAGCGGCTAAGCCTAGCCAACTTAAAAATACACTTCTACTAATTCCGCCTTCATTCATTTGAGCCATTTCGGTATTAGCACTAAATAATTTACTTGCCGCCCATTGTATTAGCCTACGCAAATCATCTACAATAAAAAATACTACGGCTACAAATTTTGCAATAAATAAGCCCATTACAGTAGCTAGTATATACGTTCTTACCTTCTTCCCTAAAAACTCTTGTTGGGTAAGTGCAAATAACATAAAACTAATAATAGCTAAAATTGATATTCCCCAATAAATACTATAAATAATTGTTTTTGTTTTGGGCTGTGCATTTTGGCTAACCATTTTTACAGCTAAAAAAACATAGCTATCTAACAATAACATTATGGCTATAAAAATAAAAGTACCGAGGGAAGAACGCATTTTTTAATTTTGAATTAGTGAATTTCAAATTTTTAATTTCTAGACCATTATTGTTTTCGTTAATTTACCGAACAGTACAAACTGCTAACTGCTAAACCCATTTCAAAAACTCATCTATTTGCAAATTTATTGCAGCCAACGTTCCATCATTGTTAAATTTACCATTTTCATCTAATAAAGTATTTATAACCGATAAGGGTAATTTATTGGGATGCACCGCTACTTTTAGATGATTTAAAATATTAGTAGCATGGTCTAACCCACGTAAGTTTCCAGCCCTTCCAGTAGCATTACCTACTAATAATGCTTTTTTGTTGTGCCAAGCATCGGCAGGTTTACTGTTATCTATCAATAATTTAAAAATGCCGGGTAAGCTACCATTGTACTCTGGTAATATTAAAATGTAGCCTGTTGTGGGTATTAAAATATCTTTTTCAATTTTTTCAAACGCTTCGTCTCTTTTTATAGAGTGCATATCTTCTAAAGATAAAAACTGTGTTTTTACCCCTTTTTCGGTTAAAATACGTTGATATTCATGTGCTACTTTACGGGTACTGCTCCCTAAACGGTTGGTTCCACTAATAATTGTAATCATTTATTTTAAGATTGTTTATAAAATTAACAAAGATGTTGCTGCTTTGTTGCCCAATATTATGCCGAATAGTTAAATTTGCCATCCTGTCATAAAAGACAGTTACAAAAATGAAGTTTACTTATTATGGTCATTCATGTTTTAAAGTAGAAATTAAGGGTAAGCATATATTATTTGACCCATTTATTACCGAAAATGAGTTTGCAAAGCACATTGATATTACTACAATTGAAGCAGATTACATTTTGTTAACTCATGCACATTTTGATCATATACTAGATGCAGAAGCTATTGCTATCCGAACAAATGCAAAAATTGTAGCTAATTGGGAAATTGCAACATGGTATACAAAAAAGGGCATAAGCAATTATCACCCAATGAACACTGGAGGAAAATGGACTTTTGATTTTGGTACTGTAAAATGTGTAAACGCTGTTCACTCCAGCGGATTCCCCGATGGTAGCTACGGAGGTAGCCCAGTAGGTTTTGTAATTACTAGCGAAGAAGGTAATTTTTATTATAGTGGAGATACAGCCTTAACTATGGATATGCAATTAATACCAGCTTATACACCTTTAGATTTTTGTGTGTTTCCTTTAGGTGATGTTTTTACTATGGATGCAACCGATGCCATACAAGCAGCAAAAATGGTAAAATGCAATAACATTATTGGCGTACATTACGATACTTTTGGGTATATTAAAATTGATAAACAAAAAACAATTGATTTATTTAACAGTGCAGCGTTGCTTTTAAAATTACCTGCCATTGGAGAAACAATCGAGTTATAAATTATGGCAAAAATAATTGGCGTAGCCAATCAAAAAGGCGGAGTAGGTAAAACAACCACTGCAATAAACCTTGCAGCTAGTTTTGCTGTGTTGGAATACAAAACCCTATTGGTAGATGCAGACCCACAGGCTAATAGCACCACTGGCACAGGTTTTGATTTACATAACATTACCCTAAGCTTGTACGATTGTATGGTAAATGAGGCTCAAGCAAAGGATGTAATTTTAAAATCGGAAATACCGCATTTAGATGTAATGCCATCGCATATTGATTTGGTGGGGGCCGAAATTGAAATGATAAATTACCCTAATAGAGAAAGTGTTTTAAAAAAGATATTAGAACCTTTGGTAGAAGAGTATGATTTTATAGTAATTGATTGCTCACCATCGCTTGGGTTAATTACTGTAAATGCTTTAACTGCCGCCGATAGTGTAGTTGTACCTGTACAAACAGAATTTTTTGCCTTAGAAGGATTAGGCAAATTATTAAATACTGTAAAAATTGTACAAAATAGATTAAACCCAGATTTAAAAATTGAAGGAATTTTAATGACGATGTACGATGGTCGTTTACGCCTTTGTAACCAAGTAGTAAGTGAGGTTCGTAGGCATTTTGATGAGCTGGTTTTTAGCAGCATTATTCATCGTAACACTCGTTTAAGTGAGGCCCCAAGCTTTGGTAAGCCCGTAATTTTATACGATGCAGATAGTAAAGGCAGCATTAACTATTTAAACTTAGCAAAAGAAATTTTGCAAAAAAATAATCTAACAAAAATTAATCAAGAAGACAGAATAATGAGCTAATAGGCTAATATTGCTAATGTGCTAATACAGCACAGAAGTTAAGATCATTAGCAGATTAGCACATTATCACATTAGCTAATTAGTATGAGTATTCCACCAAAAAAAGACGCACTAGGTAAAGGCATTAGAAGTTTATTACAAAATATTGATGCCGATTTAAAAAGTACCGCAGGTAATTTAAAGCCAGAAATTGTTGAGCAATCAACAGCATCGTTACGTATTGCATTAGATCAAATTGAAGTAAATCCGAAGCAACCTCGGCATGATTTTGATGAAACTGCCTTGAGTGAATTGGCAGCATCATTAAAATTGCATGATATTATTCAGCCCTTAACGGTTAGTAAAATGCCAAGCGGCAAATACCGCTTAATTGCTGGAGAACGAAGATTTAGAGCAGCAAAAATTGCTGGCTTAAGAGATGTACCTGTATATGTACGCCAAGCCAATGATGTACAATTACTAGAGTTGGCTTTGTTAGAAAATTTACAAAGAGAAAATTTAAATGCAATTGAAGTTGGCTTAAGCTACAAACGCTTAATGGATGAACTAGATTACACACAAGAGCAAGTTGCAGAGCGTATGGGTAAAGATAGAAGTACCGTTACCAATTATATTCGTTTGTTAAAACTACCGCCAGATATTCAAATTGCTGTACGTACAAATAAAATAAGTATGGGCCATGCAAGGGCACTAATTAATGTGGACGTGGTAGATAAACAATTGTACATTTTTAACGAAATAAAAAGCAAAGACTTATCAGTTAGGCAAACAGAAGAGTTGGTTCGTAAAATTTATACATCTACTTCAAGTGTTAAATCTGCTGTAAAATCAAACTTACCACCAGCATTTAAAAAAATAGAAGATAATTTAGCCTCTAATTACAACACCAAAGTAAAAATGGTGCATAGCAAAAAAGGAAATGGTAGTATTTTATTTGAATACTACTCATTAGAAGAATTAAATGGTTTATTAAGTAAGTTAACTATTAAAGTAAATTAATGCTATATCGTTTTTTTATTTTTTTTATAGTAATGTTAATGTGTAATTATTGTATTGCACAAAAAGATAGTGTTGTTAAAAAAGAAATAAAAGCAAAAAAAATAAAACAAAAAGTATATCCTTTTGCTAAAATAGATTCTACAAAACCTTACAACCCACGTATTGCAACAATACGTAGTGCAATTGCACCAGGCTGGGGGCAAATTACCAACAAAAAATATTGGAAACTACCTATTGTTTATGGAGCATTAGGCACAACAGGTTATATTTTTTTTAGAAATATAAAACAATACAAAGAGGCAAATGCTGCATTTAAAAATGCAAGTGATGGCAATACCAGCAACGACAATCAAATACCAGAACCATATTACAGCGTACGTTTGCAACCAGAACGTATAAAAAACTTTAGAAATCAAGTACGGCAAAATATAGATTATTCTGTTTTATTTTTTGTTCTTTTTTGGGGATTAAATGTTGCCGATGCTGCTGTAGATGCTCATTTAAAAACATTTGATGTAAGCGACGATTTAAGTTTACAAATAAAACCTGGCTATAGCCAAATGGCAAATACTAATGGTATAAGTTTGGTGTTAAAAATTGGAAAATAAATATATAAAAGATGAATAGCACATTAGTTCCCCATTCAGCAGGCGGAGGGGGTTTGAATATTGCATTAATTGGTTATGGTAAAATGGGTAAAGCTATTGAACAAATTGCTTTAGAAAGAGGGCATACTATCTCACTAAAAATAACATCTCAAAATATGGCAGATTTAACTGCCACTAATTTATCTAACGCAGATGTAGCCATAGAATTTACTAATCCAGAAAGTGCTATCCAAAATTTATACAAATGTTTTGAAGCTAATGTGCCAGTTGTATGCGGCAGTACAGGTTGGCTTAATCACTTAAATGAGGTAGAGGAAAAATGTAAAGCAGTAAATGGAGGTTTATTGTATGCAAGTAATTTTAGTGTTGGTGTAAATTTATTTTTTGAGTTAAATAAAAAATTAGCACAGTTAATGGCTAATCAAACCAACTATGGTGTTTCAATAGAAGAAATTCATCATACGCAAAAAAAAGATGCACCAAGTGGTACAGCCATTACCATTGCCGATCAAATTATTCATCATCTTCCCCAAAAAAACAAATGGGTTAACGTTGAAACTACAATTAATAACGAATTATCAATTATCAGTAAAAGAATAGACCCTGCACCAGGTACTCACACGGTAAAGTATTCAAGCATAATCGACGATATTGAAATTACTCACACAGCCCATAACAGGCAAGGCTTTGCAATGGGTGCAATTTTAGCAGCAGAATTTTTATTAGGCAAAAAAGGTATATTTACAATGAAAGATATACTAAACCTTTAACCATGCGATTTCTTTTTTCAGCAATTTTACTGCTCATTTGTTTTCAAAAAATAAATGCACAAAATGTTACACTCGATAAACTTTTTCAACAAGTACAATCAGTAAAAACAGATATTGAAAAGGTAAATCTCTATAATAAAATATCTTCCGAAGCTAGAGTAAGTAAAGTAGATACTGCTATTTATTATGCCAATGAAAGTATTGTATTAGCCACAAAAATTGATT
>JANNWD010000345.1:0-7123 GCA_031408315.1 Bacteroidota bacterium | reverse complement strand
AAAATAGTTTCGTGGTATTTAAAGGGTTGTGCTACCCCATTTACTTTTAAAGAAAGTATTTTTTGATACCCAATTTCATCAGGCTGTAATTTGCTAATTCTATCTCGTACTCTCCCATCCCAATCTTGCCTGCCGTTGTTTACAATTTTACCCAATTCTCTACTACGTACATCCATACTACTGTTTGGCTGAAAGGCATTAAAATATAAATGATAAAACACTTTATTCAATGCATCGGGAGAGTTGTTGGTATATTCTAATTTTTGCTTGCCAGTAAATTTATTTGTGTTTACATCCATATCAATATTCATGGTGTATTTTACTTTTTGCTGCCAGCGATTAGGCTGTGCAAAAGAATTAAAAGCATAACATAAAAAAGTAAAAAACAGAAAAATAAATTTTTGCATAATAGTATTTTAATAAGTGGTAAATTTCGGTAAAATTGAGTTATGAATAACACAAAAATTATAAATAGTTATCCGTTTATAAAATATAGTAAACAAAGTTTTGGAGGAGAGGAAATGGAGGCAAAAGCAAAATCGTTTTATGATTGGTTAGATGCCAGAAGAACAGTGAGAGATTTTACCAACCAACCCATTGATAAATCGATAATAGAAAATATAATTTTATCGGCAAGCACAGCACCAAGTGGTGCACATAAACAGCCATGGACTTTTTGTGTTGTAAGCAATGCCGAAATAAAAAAGCAAATTCGGATAGAAGCTGAAAAAGAAGAATACGAAAGCTACAACCATCGTATGCCTAAAGAATGGAAAAAAGATTTATTGCCCCTACAAACCGATTGGAAAAAAGAATTTTTAGAAACTGCTCCTTACCTAATAATTGTATTTAAAAAAAGCTACGATTTTGATGCTGATGGAAATAAAACTACTACCTATTATGCCAATGAAAGTTGCGGTATTGCTTGTGGTTTTTTATTAGCTGCTATACATAATGCAGGCTTAGCAGCACTAACACATACACCAAGCCCAATGAATTTTTTGAGTAAGATACTAAACAGACCAGCCAATGAAAAATCTTTTTTATTAGTACCAATAGGCTATGCTGCTGAGGAATGTTGGGTGCCGGATATTAAGAGAAGAGAGTTAAATGAAATAAGTAGCTGGTATTAGTTATTAGGCATTATATAAAAGATTCAAATTAATTTTTTACTTAAAATTAATTTTCAGCAATAGGTGTGCTGTAAAGTACACATAACTTATTGTTTACCAATTTTATCTTACCGCCAATCAGTTTTTTTGGAATTATCAAATGTAAGTTGAATACTACTACCATTAGGATGGTATTTTTGAAAATCTAAGGTAATTCTATCTTCTTTTTGTTTCCATATATAACTGTAATAAACCATATTTTTAAAATCAGGGTGTGTTTTATACTTTCCCTTTTTCCTTAATTGAGATTCTAAATACTCCTTTATTATTTCAAAATGTTTTTGTTCAAACGAAGCTGAATATTTACAAATTTTACATAGGTTTGTATCACCATAGATTATTGTATAAGAAAAGCTGGAGATTACACTATCTTCTAAAAAATTCAATGCTAAAGAAGTAAATTCTATACTATCAATTAATACTTTTTTTTCATTAGTAATAAATTCAAACATTGTATAGTAATTGTTTTTAACTACTCGATTTCCAGTAGGTATTGGCTTGATGTTTTTACTATACTTATTTTTAATATCATTAATTTTAATGCTATCAAAACTATGATACGTAATTACTGGCCTTGCTGTTTGAGCAAAACAATTTTTTATACTTAACAACCAAAAAAATAAAGTAATAACCCCTTTCATAGCTTCTTAATTTCTTATTTACTTGCCTTCCACCACAATCACAATCTCCCCCTTCACTACTTTTTCATTAAAATAATCATGTACTTCTTGCAAAGTGCCTCGTTTATTTTCTTCAAATTTTTTGGTAAGCTCTCGGCTAACGCTGCAATTTCTATCGGCTCCAAAGTATTGTATAAACTCATTTAATGTTTTTACTAAACGCATAGGACTTTCGTAAAAAACCATCGTACGTTCTTCTGTAGCTAATTTTTTCATCATGGTTTGTCTACCTTTTTTTAAGGGCAAAAAACCTTCAAAACAAAAACTATTTATGGGTAATCCACTATTTACCAATGCAGGAACAAAAGCGGTAGCACCGGGCAAACATTCCACATTTACATTGTGTTTTACACATTCTCTTACCAATAAAAAAGCAGGATCGCTTATACCAGGTGTACCAGCATCAGTCAGCAATGCAATACTTTTACCTGCCAGCATTTGTTCAGTTAAGTGTGTTACAATTTTATGTTCATTGTGTTGGTGGTAAGGAGATATTGGCTTTTGTATTTGATAATGATTAAGCAAAACAGATGAAGTACGAGTATCTTCTGCCAATATTAAATCAACTTGTTTTAAAACTTCTACAGCTCTAAAGGTAAAATCGGCAAGATTGCCTATTGGTGTGGGAATGATAAATAAACCCCCTAGCCCCCTGAAGGGGGAATTGGGTTCGTTAGAAATTATTTTTTTTTCATTACTCAAAATAGCTGATTTTCAAAAAGAAGCTTAAGGCATTTTAAACTAAAAGCCCCTTTAGGGGTTTGGGGTAGTTGGGCTTATTGTTACCTCATACATTTCCATAACAGCATTTGCTAATAATTTTTTTGCAGCTTCATCTGCAACTGCTTTTGCGGCTTCTTCGTTTTCGGCTTCTATTTGTAAATCAATATGCTTACCAACTCTTACATCGGCAATATTATTTATACCTAAGTTTTGTAAGCCACCCATCACTGCTTTACCTTGAGGATCTAATAAATTTTTTAGAGGCATTATTTTTACTTGTACTGTGTAAGTCATAATTATTTCTGTTTGTAAAGCAAAGATAAAATAATGTAAGCAATGAACACAATTGGAATAGCTAACCATTTTAATACTACCCCAGCTACAACGGCTATACCTAATAAAATAAATTTTGGTAAATTATTTTTTACTTTGTAATCTTCAAACTTTAATGCCATTAAAGGTAATTTGGAAACCATTAACCAACTTAGTAATAAAATTAATCCATATAAAAACCATTTATTCATCAATAAATTATACACCAATTCAGTTTGTATATTCCAATAAATTAAAGGTAAACTTGCAACTACCAAACCTGCGGCTGGAATGGGTACACCTTTAAAGCCAAAACTTTGTTCGGTATCTATATTAAACCTTGCTAGGCGATAAGCTCCTGCACAGGCAAAAATAAAAGCTGGTGTAAGCCAAAGAAAACTAGTTTCAAGACCTTCGTTCTCTCTTATAAAACCCATTCGTAAAAATTGGTACAAAATAATACTTGGTGCTGCACCAAAACTTACCACATCTGCCAACGAATCTAATTGCTTGCCCATTTCGGAAGATGCATTTAATGCTCTTGCTACAAAGCCATCTAAAAAATCCACTATTGCGGCAATACCTATAAATAAAGAGGCATAGTAAATTTCTTCCCCTAAGCGTATAAACTGATTTCCGTTTTCATCATAACGAATATCAATGGTATTTTGCAATGCAAATACAATGGCTATACAGCCAAAAAAAAGGTTTAGAAGAGTGAAAATATTGGGAATTTGTTTCATAAAAACAATACGCTAATTTGCTAAAATACCAATGTACTAATAAGTTTAAATTAAAAAGTATTCAATTAGCAAATTAGCTAATTAGCACATCAGCACATTATTTCCTCATCAAAGCCTCTATTTCTTCAACCGTAATCGGAATATTTTTCATTAAATCTTTATTACCTGCTTTGGTTACCCAAAAATTATTTTCAATTCGTACTCCCATTTTTTCTTCTTCAATATAGATACCGGGTTCGATTGTAAAAACCATTCCGGCTTGTATTGGCTCTGTTCTTGTTCCAAGGTCATGTACATCTATTCCTAAATGATGACTAATGCCATGGTATAAATATTTGCGATAAGCCCTGTTTTCTGGATCTTCGTTTTTAATATCACTCTTTTTTAGTAACCCAATTTTTTGAAAAATTATCGTTGCTTCATCGCCAATTTTTTCGGTGTAGTCAACAATGCTAATGCCCGGTTTTAAAATACTAGCTGCATAATTATGTAAATGTAAACAAGCGTTATAAACTGTTTTTTGTCGGCGACCAAACTTACCATTTACCGGAATTGTTCTAGTTAAATCTGCACAATAACCTCTATACTCTGCACCAAAATCCATTAGTATTAAATCGCCATCTTTACACTCTCTGTTATTTTCAATGTAATGTAGCACTCTTGCATTATCACCGCTGGCTATAATGCTGCCATACGCTGGCCCAGTACTACCTTGCATCATAAATTGATGATAAATCTCTGCCTCAATTTCGTACTCCATTACACCTGGTTTTACAAACTGCAATAAATGCCTAAAGGTATTATCGGTAATATCCATTGCTTTTTGCAACACTTCTACTTCGGCAACAGTTTTAATACCACGTAACTCCTTTAATATTTTTGCACTACGTTTATAATTATGCAAAGGATAACGCTCTTTCATCATAGCAGCAAAGCGATAATCCTTTATAGGCACCAAGTTTGCTTTTCTATCATTTTCATTTGTATTTAAATAAATAGTATCGCTTAAATGTATCCAAGGTTGTAGTAAACCTTCCAAACTATCTAACCACACAATTCGTTGTATGCCGCTTATTGAGGTAGCTTCATTTACTCTTAGCCTATGTCCATCCCATTTTTCTTTTAATTCATTAGGACGAACCAATACTAATACTTCTCTATATTTTTCATCGGGGTTGTTTGGAAATAAAATTAGCATGCTATCCTCTTGCGTAATTCCAGTAAGCCAAAACAAATCACTGTTTTGCTTAAACGTATAAATAGCATCGCCATTGCTAGCTATTTCGTCATTACTATTAAAAATGGCAATAGAATTTTTTTCCATTTTTTCTACAAAACGCTTTCGGTTTTGTGTAAATATTTCGGGATTTTGTGGCAAGTATTTCATACAAAAAATTTATAGTGCAATATACGAAAATACTATTTACATTTTTTGTTATCGGCTATAGCAAACGATTTGAGCATAATTGGCGATGCTCCGTTCAAGTATAAATTATTAATTAAGCTTTACTCACAATATATTTGGCTGTACTAAAAGCAACCCAATTTTATGAAACTCAACTAAAAACTTATTAGTACAAAAAACTGGTTTGCACTTATTTTAACAGAAAATATTAAATACTTATTTTATAAAACACTTTCTTTACTGTTCAATAAAAACGCTATTATGAATTTCAAAACCAATAGTATGGTAATTATATTTTTGTGTTTTGCTGAATTAGGTTTTACGCAAAAAAAACAATTTATACCAATAGAGGAAAATAATAAATTTTCTGCCGTACTTATTTCGGGGTTTGGTGGTTTTATTAAGGGAGAGGGGGGTGTTGGTGCAGGTTTAGCCGTACAATACAAACAAAGGGAACACTTTTTTGAACTGCATGTAATTGGTTTTTCTGAGTTAAGTTTATTCAATTCCGATTATTATTTAGCTACTGATGTTGCGGCAATTTATGGCATATCAAAAAGAAAAAATAAATGGATTTATATGGCAGGTACTGGCATTGGTTATTATGCCTATACTTTTAATGAAAACATTGGCGGCGGTGGTTTATTTTCATCGGGTACTAGCCCAAATTATATAAAATCTACACAAGCCGCCGTTGGCTTTCCCTTTATGGCAAGTATTATTCGACAACGAAAAAAATTGGGTTTAGGCTTACAAATAAATGCAAATTTTAATACACTAAAAACCTATGGAATGTTAGGTGTGTGTATTAAATATCAATTTTAAAAAATTAAAACTAGTATTCATAGAATTGTATACCTATAATATTTAACACTCCCTATATTTATACCGTTACATCAATAAGGTTGTTTGTGGTTTTAATAAAAATTTTACAAATAATAAATAAACTAATTCCTCTTTTAAAAACATTAACAATGTGTTTAACATACACTTTCTTTTTGAAAAAAATTTACCAAATTCAATATTTTCTGTTCTTTGTTTAAATACTTCAAATTTTAGGTGTAAGTGTTGAAAATGTACAAACAAATTCGTCTTTCTCTTTACTGATTTATAAAAAGATGAGTATTTGTTTAATATTCGCAAAAAAATGATGCACTACCTTTATGTAAAATTAAAAAAGATTACTTGCTATGTCAGTTCCAACAATGATTTCTATGCCTAAGAATGCCCTAATTAATTTAGGACTAAGTGTTTCCAACGATGTTCATTATCAATTAAGCCCACAAGAGTTAACGCAACAAACAGTTGATCGTGGCGAAGGTATTTTAAACGATACCGGTGCTTTAGTAATTAATACAGGTAAGTTTACAGGCCGTAGCCCCAAAGATAAGTTTACTGTAAAAGATGCTATCACAGAAAATACTGTGCACTGGAATGATTTTAATATTGCCATTGAAGAAAAATATTTTTTTCAGTTAAAAGAAAAAATGTTGGCGTATTTAACCGATAAAGAAATTTGGGTAAGAGATTGTTGTGCATGTGCCGATGAAAATTATAAACTTAAACTTAGAGTAGTTAATGAAAACCCTTGGAGCAATTTATTTGCTTATAATATGTTTATACGCCCTAATGAAAGTGAGTTGGAAAACTTTACTCCACATTGGCATATTATACAAGCACCAGGCTTTAAAGCAAACCCTTCGGTAGATGGTACTAGAGCAGAAAATTTTGCTATACTAAGTTTTACACACAAAACTATTTTAATAGGCGGTACTGGATACACTGGCGAAATGAAGAAAGGTATTTTTACCATGCTTAATTATGTATTACCAACTAAAGCAAATGTATTAAGTATGCACTGTAGTGCAAATATGGGTAAGGATGGAGATACAGCGGTATTTTTTGGCTTAAGTGGTACTGGTAAAACTACACTTAGTGCTGATCCTAATCGATTATTAATTGGTGATGATGAGCATGGATGGACACCTGATAGCGTATTTAATTTTGAAGGTGGTTGTTATGCAAAAACAATTGACCTTAGTGCAGAAAAAGAGCCAGAAATTTTTAATGCCATTCGCCCTGGTGCAT
>JANNWD010000344.1:0-8038 GCA_031408315.1 Bacteroidota bacterium | reverse complement strand
ATAATATGGGCTATCGTTTTTCGGAATCCATTAATAGTGATGCAGGTGAAGGACCGGGCAGAGATGTTATGAAAGGATTAGCTGAGTTGAAAAAACGAAAATATATTGACACCACTAAAATTGCAGTAACCGGCTGGAGCTATGGTGGTTTTATGACTACCTGGCTTATTGGAAATTACAAAGGTTGGAAATGTGCCATTGCAGGTGCAGCAGTAACTGATCTTATTGCTCAATATGCACAAAGCGATGTAGGAAGTATGTTTCGTTTTGAAGAAGGGAAAGGCATATCGCCATTTACCGATAAAAAAGTTAAAGCAAACTGGATAAAAAATTCTCCTCTTACTTATGTGGAAAATGTAAAAACACCTACGTTAATTTTATCCAATACAGGTGACGAAAGAGTACCTATTTCACAATCTTATACTTATTTTAGAGCACTGCAAGATATTGGTACGGAATCAAAGTTTATTGCTTTCCCAATTACAGGCCACATACCAACCGACCCAATAAGAACTAAAGAAATGAACAGGTATATATTGGATTGGTTGGATAAATATTTGAAGTAAATGATGAGAAAAATAGTGTAAAAGTTATTTGTAAAAATTAATTAACAGAATAAAAAATTCACATTTAAAAATAAATTTTATGACAGTTTCAAACGTTGGTGCTATTACCCTTTTTGCTGGTTTGTATAATATTAAGGGTTGGGCATATTGCGATGGTAAAACCTTGCCCACTGACGATTTTACAGAATTATATGAAGCAATCGGCAATAAGTATGGAGGCGATGAAAACAATTTTGTACTACCTAATTTGCAAGAGCATGAAAAACAATTAAACGGTGTAAAGTATCAAATTGCATTATGGGAAAATATGTATGCCCCAGATCCAATTACAGGAACTGTTTTTTTATGGGTTAGCGATAAGCTGCCAGATGGTTGTGCCTTTTGTGATGGAGCTTTATTACGTATTCAAGAATATTCAGCTTTGTATAGTTTAATAGGTACTAAATACGGAGGTAACGGAAGTACAAATTTTAAAGTACCTAATTTAGCAGAAGCAGAAAAAAGTTTAAATGGGGCTAGGTATGTTATTTGTTTAGAGGGTATTTATCCGATGAGGGATTAAATGAATACTTCTTGTTTTTATAGTAACAAACCAAAAGCACTTTTTATATTATCGATAATTATACTCAATACTGCCAAGTAATTTTCCTTCTTTAGAGTAGCAGCGTTCAGTACTTCTTAAATTACCATTATAGTTATATTTCCATACAAAATAATAGGCACCTTCTCCTTCGGCAACTTTCATTTGGGCTAATTGGTTGCCTTGGTTGTATTGAAAAATATAATCGGTAGTTACTTTTTTTTGATTTTTATACTTGTGTACAATATCTGTTAATCTGTTTTTACTATCATAGTAATAATAGTATAAATCTCCTGTTTTAATATTTTTTTCGATAGTTATATTTTTATTTTCATCTTGCAAAAAAATAAAATTCATAGTATCTTTTTTATTTTTAACTAGCATTAGTTTAGTAAGGTTACCAATGTTATCGTAGGTATAAAAATGATCTTCAAAATTATTATCTTCATAATCATCTTGTGCAAAATGTGTTTCAGAAAAAATCTTTATAATTTTATTGTCCTCATTATAGCTGTAAAAGCCATTAGTTACCGAAACTTCAGAACTATCGTTCGTTTTTAATAATAATCCTTGCTTATTAAATGACGATGTTAAAATAGTTTTATACGAGGTAGAGGTTTGCGTTATAATTTCAACTTTTGTATAATCTTTATTAATTTCTTTTTTACAAAAAAAACCTTCACTAGGCATGCCATCACTTTCTAAAGAGGTAATGCCAATTTGGTTTATTTTTTCCTCTTTGTAAATATTTAATTCATTTGATAATTGCTTATTCATCAAAATATCTTTATAATAATATTGGCTTTTTACATTTACCAGACTAAAACAAAAAATGGCAATAAAATAAAACTGTTTTTTCATTTATGTTTTTTGCTGTTTTATCAGCACTTTAGGGTGTAAATTATACTATTATTTTATACGCCGCTAAACTTTAGTATTTTTAACAAAAAAAATAGCTTTGAGCCATTATAAACAACGACAAAAAAATAACTGCTTAAATTGTAATGCAGCGGTAGAAGATAGATTTTGCGGTGTATGTGGTCAAGAGAATATTGAAATTAAGGAATCGTTTTGGGGCATAATTCGCCACTTTTTTGAAGATATTACACATTACGATGGTAAGTTTTTAAGCACCCTCAAATTACTACTTATTAAACCTGGTTTTTTACCTTCGGAATATTTACGAGGACGAAGAGCAAGCTATTTACATCCTATTCGTTTATATGTATTTACTTCTGCTTTTTTCTTTTTAATATTTTTTACATTTTACCAAAAAAATAAAGACTTAATTACCGTTCCAGAAACTACAAGTAATTATAAACAAGATTTAGAAAAAACAAAAAAGCAACTTGAAAAAAATATTATTAAAGTAAAAGATACGGCAGATATAGCAGAATTAAAAAGTGATTTGGCTAACGTTGTAGATGAACTAAATATTATTAATAAGGATAGTACCAAAATTGACAGTTTGTTTAAAGCTAGTAATAACTTTAATTTTATTTCTTTTTCTAATAATGAAAATCGATTAAATTATACTAATACTAAACAATACGATTCTTTTCAAAAATCATTACCAAATGTACAAAAAGATGGCTTTTTTAGGAAAAGGGTAGAGCGTCAAAATTTAATTTTAAAAGAAAGATTTCAAAATAATAGAAAAGAGTTTAACAAAGCTCTATTTAAAGATTTTAAGGAGCGATTTCCACAAATGTTATTTGTAGCATTGCCTTTATTTGCATTGGTTTTAAAAATATTATATGTAAGAAGAAAAAATTTCTTTTATGCCTCTCACATAATTTTTAGCATTTACTTGTATTGTGCCTTTTTTATACTTATACTTTTATCGCTTTGGTTATCAAGCGTTACATCATTATTTAGCTCATCTCTATCTACTTGGATTAACGTTGGGTTTTCAATTTTCTGTTTTTTTTATTTTTATAAAGCAATGCGTTTTTTTTATGAGCAAGGGCGGATAAAAACAATCATTAAGTTTATACTTCTTTTATTTTCGTCGCTATTTTTAATGTCGCTAATTTTTGTGTTATTTTTAATTTTTTCAACCTTTACACTTCAATAATGACAAATATATTGGCAGAAAAACAATTTTTACGTTTAGTGGGTATAATGGATGAGCTTAGAGAAAAATGTCCTTGGGATAAAAAGCAAACCATACAAACCCTAAGGCAACTAACTATAGAAGAAACCTATGAGTTAACTGATGCTATTACAGATGAAGATTGGAAAGGAATAAAAGAAGAGCTTGGCGATTTAATGCTACACCTTGTTTTTTATGCAAAAATAGGAGCAGAGCAAAACAAGTTTACACTACAGGAGGTTATTGAAGGCGTTTGTGAAAAACTAATTAACCGCCACCCACATATTTATGGTGATGTTAAAGTTGCCGATGAAGAAGAGGTAAAACGCAATTGGGAAAAATTAAAATTAAAAGAAGGAAAAAAATCTATTTTAGCCGGAGTACCAAAATCACTGCCAGCAATGGTAAAAGCAATGCGTTTGCAAGAAAAAGCAAAACAAGTAGGCTTTGAATGGGAAAATAAAGAACAAGTTTGGGACAAAGTTAAAGAGGAAGAAAATGAGCTATTTGAAGCCATAAAAAGTAATAATAAAACTCATGTAGAAGAAGAATTAGGTGATTATTTTTTCTCTATCATAAATTTTGCAAGGTTTTTGCAGGTAGATGCTGAAAATGCTTTGGAGCTAACCAATAAAAAATTTATAAGTAGATTTAATAAAATGGAAGCAGAGGCGCTAAAAGACGGAGCAAACCTAAATGAAATGACGTTAGATGAGATGGATGCTATTTGGAATAAAGTAAAAAAACAAAAACCTTAAAAAATAATAGTATTAGTATCAAATTATTACGATATGTTACCAAAAATGGTTATTGGCTAATAATAGCTGCTTGGTTAATTACCATCTCTTTTTTAATAGATAATTACTGGAGTGGAAATTCGAGTGTAGAAGCTGTACATAAACGAATTGAAAAATATATTGTTCAACAAGAAAGTGATTTTGATAATTTAATTACCGATACAGCGTTTATTAATAAAATAAGTACAACAAATTTCTCCGACGAGTTTTTAGCAACCATAACCAATAAAAAATATTTTTACTTTTTTTTTACTACTTCAACAAGCACAGATAAAAATTTAGTATTTTGGAACACACAAATAATTTTACCCTCTACAGCTATTTTAGCCTCTACAGATAGTATTGGCTTTATTTTCTTATCTAATGGTTATTATGTTTGGAAAAAAAAGCAAGATCAAAATATTTTGAGTGTATGCTTAATTCCTATTAAATGGAATTTTTTTGTAAAAAATGAGTATTTACAAAATTCATTTTCAATAGGAGATGATATTGAAAAAGGGTACGATATTGCATTAGAAAATGGAGAAATTAATGTACATTCTAGAGAAGGGAAAAGTTTATTTTTTCTAAAAAATAATTCTGCTAACCCACTTTTTACCAACACATTTATATCAATCCTTCTAAAGCTTACGGCAGTATTACTTATTTTAATTTTTATAAACAAAGTAACAACTTCATTTTATAAAAAATACAATTTTACCATCGCCTTATTATTTTTAATTACTACTGTTTGCCTACTTCGCTTTTTAACGTATAAGTTTGTTATTCCTTTTAATTTTAGGCAGTTTGAATTATTTGATCCTACAATTTATAGTAGTAATGGTATTTTAAAATCGCTTGGTGATTTATTGATAAATACATTTTTATTTGTTTGGATTAGTTTTTTTATACGCCACTATGCAAAGCAAGAGGCTAATAAAATTGGTTTACAAAACAAAATAAAAAAATGGTTTTTGTTGAGTAGTTATGTGCTTTTTTTAATTACGCTAACATTTACTTGTGCTAGTGTAATACGCAGTATGATTGCTGATTCTCAAATTTCATTTGATGTTATTAACTTTTTTACTTTAAATATTTATAGTGCTATAGGCTTTATTATTTTATGTGTAATAGCTATGGCATATTTTATGCTATCGCAAAGCTTGGTATATGTTGTTAAGAAATTATTTCCACAAAGCAATATCCCTTTTTATTTATTAATAAGCATAGTTGGCTTATTGTATTTAACAATTAAGTTGAATTATTCATCAAATCTTTTTGAACTTAGTGTATTGTTGTGGTTTTTATTATATGCATTTATGCTTACCAACAGTGGGGTTATACAAGCTAGTAATAAATTTAGTGCGTCAAAATTAGTTATTTGGTTGTTTCTATTTTCTATTTCAATTACTAGTTTAATTATAATTGAAAACACAAAAAAAGAAATAGAAAAACGTAAGCATTATGCCGAAACTTTAGCAAGCAAAACTGACCCAGCCAGTAAAATATTGATGAACACAATGCTTACCGATTTTAGGAATGATTTTTTAAGCAAAAACTTTGAACGATTTACAACAGAAAAAGAAAATCATTTTTTAAAAGATAGTTTACTTAACGGAAATTTTTCGGGCTATACCAATAAGTATGATACTAAAATATTTTCGTTTGATAAATACGAAAATCCTTTGTTTAATACCGATACTATTAATTTAAACGAATTAAATGTTATTTTAAATACCGAAGCAAAACTAACTAGTATACCAGATTTATATTATTACGATGTAGCTTATGATAGATACAGTTACATTGGTAAAAAAACTATTTCCGATACTGGTAATAATGTACTTGGCTATTTATACATTTTGGCAAACCCTAAAAAAAATAAATCCGAAGCTTTATATCCAGAACTATTTTCTAAAGGTCGGCAAAATAGTATTGAAAATTCATCGTTATATTCATTTGCTGTTTACAATAATTTTCAATTGGTAAATAATCACAACGATTATTCTTTTGCAACTAGGTTAAACGAAAAAGATTTAACTAAAGATGAATTTAGCTTACTTAAGAAAAATAATTACGATGAACTTTGGTATAAACCTAGCCCACAAAAAATAGTAATAATTGCAAGGCAAAATAATTTTTGGATAGAGGGAATTACATTGTTCTCTTATCTTTTTTGTGTTTTTCTTATTATAACAGGATTGTTTTGGTTGTTTAATAACTTGCTGCATTTTGGGTGGAGTAATTTATTAAAGCGTCAATATTTACAATTAACAATCCGTAGCCAAATACACGGCACAATTATTTTTATAAGTGTTTTATCTTTTTTAATAATTGGCATTGCCACCATAATGTTTTTTATAAAAAGGTATGAAGATAATAATAGGGAACGCCTTAGCCGTACTATAAAAGTAATGGGTAATGAGGCTAAAACATCCTTAAATGAATTAGCCATATTTGATGATGTTGTAAAAATTTATGACCAAGCTTACGTAAAAAAATTGGAACAAACTATTGAAAAAATTTCGGCTATACATGCTGCCGATATTAACTTGTACGATTTGGAGGGCAATCTAAAAGTATCTTCTTTGCCATTGCCCTACAGCAAAGGAATTTTTAGTACAAAAATGAATCCAACAGCTTTTTATCATTTAAATAAGTTAAACCAAATTCAATATTTTGGAAAGGAAAGTATTGGTAAACTAAATTTTGTAAGTAATTATGTACCTGTTTTGGATGATGCTGGTGCAGCGTATGCTTATTTAAACATACCCTATTTTACAAGCCAAACCGAACTTAAAAAAGAAATTTCTAATTTTTTAGTCACCATTATTAATTTAAATGCGTTTATATTTTTAATTGCTGGTATTGTTGCATTATTTATTACTAACAGAATTACTCGATCGTTCTCGTTTATTAGCGATAAAATGAAACAAGTAAACTTAGGTAAAGTAAATGCTGAAATTGTTTGGAATAGAAGTGATGAAATAGGGCAGTTGGTAAATGAGTACAATAAAATGGTTGGCAAGCTTGATGGTAGTGCCGCAGCATTAGCTAAAAGCGAACGAGAAGGAGCTTGGAGAGAAATGGCAAGGCAGGTAGCACATGAAATTAAGAATCCGCTTACGCCAATGAAATTAAGTTTACAATATTTGCAAAAAGCTATTGCCGAAAAATCTAATAATGTGCATGAGCTTACCACAAGTGTTGCCAACACATTGGTAGAACAAATTAATCACTTAAACCAAATAGCTGGGGAGTTTAGTCAGTTTGCAAACATCGGTAATCCTAAAAAAGAAAAGATTGATTTAAATGATGAGTTGAAAATAGTCTTGCAATTACACTCATTGGCAGATAATGTTGCAATCGTTTTTAATCCTGTATATTCTATTTGTCAAATTGAAGCAGATAAAACACAAATAAATCGATTGTTTAATAACCTTATTTTAAATGCTATTCAAGCACAAAGGCAAGATGCTGTTAGCGAAATTAGTATTGATGAAGAAATTAAAAACAATTGCATTCTTGTAAAAATAAAAGACAACGGTACAGGCATTCCTTTAGATCAACAATCAAACATATTTACCCCCAACTTTACTACAAAAACGTCTGGAACTGGCTTAGGGCTTGCCATGTGTAAAGGCATTGTTGAGCAAAGCAACGGTAAAATTTGGTTTAAAACAGCAGAAAATATTGGCACTACTTTTTTTGTAGAGTTACCGTTGGTCTAAAACTGGACATAAAAAAAGACGACATATTTCCGAAACATGCCGTCTTTTTTAGAACTAATTATAAATTAAATACTCCTATTTCCATCAAAATTTTCTAACTCTTTGCTTACAGCATTTAAAAAAGTACTGCCTAAAGCACCATCAATAATTCTGTGATCGTAGCTTAACGAAATGTACATCATGTGGCGAATGGCAATGCTGTCGCCTTGTGGAGTTTCTATAACCATGGGGCGTTTTTTAATAGCACCTACAGCCATTATAGCTACTTGTGGTTGATTAATAATTGGTGT
>JANNWD010000343.1:0-1554 GCA_031408315.1 Bacteroidota bacterium | reverse complement strand
GTAGAGATAGGAGTTGGCATCGAAGCGATCAGTGAAGCTCAACCCCTGGTGCCGCAAATAGCTTTCAATCTGGAAATCTGCATCGAAGCCAAAACTCTTGGCCTCACGCCCCTGCAACCGCCGCCCGAATTTCTCGGTCAGGCCCTGTTCGGACATATAGGTGATGTGCGCCGCCATCCGCGCGACCGCGAGGCCAGCATCGGGAGATTTTGCGGGCGCCTTCCCGCTCACGTAATAATCGCCGCCGCGCCAGTTGGGATCGGCCATGATCGCTTGGCGCCCGACTTCGTGAAACGCGATGTTCTGCGCCGAGTGCCGCGCGGTCGAGGCGATGACGAGCGCCGCATCGACGCGTTCGGGATAGGTCGCCGCCCAGCTCAGTGCGATCATCCCGCCCATCGACCCGCCGATGACGGCATGAAGGCGACCAATCCCGAGATGATCGAGCAGCAGCGCCTGCGCGCGCGCCATGTCGCGGATCGTGATCACCGGGAAACGCATCCCCCACGGCTGACCATCGGGCGCGAGCGTTTCAGGGCCAGACGATCCCATGCACCCGCCGATGATGTTGGGGCAGATGATGCAATACCGGTCGGTATCGATCGGTTTGCCGGGTCCAACCATGCTTTCCCACCAGCCGGGCTTCCCTGTGATCGGATGCGGTGATGCAACATGCTGATCCATCGTCAGCGCGTGGCAGATCAGGATCGCATTCGATGAATCCGCATTGAGACGCCCGTGCGTTTCATACGCCATCTCGACCGGCGCGAGGCTGCCCCCACCGTCGAGCGCCAGCGGCCCTGCTAGGATGATATGGCGGCCAAGCCCGAAACGCGGATCGTCGGTCATGGAGGATGCGGCTAGGCGAGCGCCTGCCGCTGGTCAATCGGCGCACCATCAGGCTGCGTCGTTCGCGCTAGTCGACCGGTTGGTTTGGCCGTTTGCGCACCAGATACTCGAACCAGTAGGTGCCATCTTCGAAATTCCACACAAGCTTGCCCGATCGTTTGGTTTCATTGGTCGCAAGCTGCGGGATGGCTTTCTCACGCGAGGGATCGTTGGGGCTGGTATCATCGAGTTCGAGAACCCGGATCGACACATCATTGGCATAGGTGATGGTATCCTTGCCGACGACGTTCGCCCATTTTCGGCTATGCTGAGGTTCGTCGCAATCGAAACTGACGTCTCCGCTTGCCGGATACCGGTTCGTCGTCCCATCGACCGTGAAGCGCGTGTAGATATCGTCCGAGCCCAGTTCGGGATTGGTTTCGTCACGGCAAATCAGATTGCCGATGCCGAGCAACCGCAGGCTGGTATCGTAAAGCGCCGTCACGGGCACATTGGCAACGCCGGGTGCCGCTTGTTTGAAAACGATATAACCGGTTGCGCCATCGCCTGCCTGCCCAGTCGCGCTAACGCCGCCTGCTTGTGCTGTTTGCGATAGCGCGCCGCCGCCGCCGGCATTGGCAAAATCGGCAATGGCCGCTGTGTAGTTGGACGAACCGGGAAGTCCGGTTCCTGTCACATCGATGGTCTGAAGCGCACCTGCATCGG
>JANNWD010000342.1:0-2091 GCA_031408315.1 Bacteroidota bacterium | reverse complement strand
CAGCGGTATTGGCCAAGGCTGATGATGTCTGGATCAATGCAGGGCGCCGATTTCCACAGCGGCATGTCGATCTTTCTGAACCTGTTCGTGTGCTTGACCGAGGGGCGGATGCGATAGCACCATGTCCGTTCGTTCTGATGGCTGGGTGCTGTAAAGGCCGTGCCGGACAGCTGTTCCCCATAAAGCCCATAGTTGCACTTTTGGGGGCTGTTCATGCCCTGCGGCAACGCCCCCGGCAACGCTTCGGTTTCGAAATCATTGCCGAAACCCGGCATATAACCTTCGTGCGGGCCCGAATTTGTGACCGCACGCACCATGCCTGCAGGAAGGGAATGTCTGGTCATGGAAACCTCATCAACGTTTTGAACCAAGCCCGTCACGAAAACCGTATATAGTTGCAACTGCAACCAAGTCAACATATAGTTGCAAATGAAACCAATGTTTGAAGGGTGGCCCGGATGAACGCGATCTTGCATGACTACTGGCGATCCTCGGCGGCATACCGGGTGCGGATCGGATTGAATTTGCTGGGGATTTCCTACTCTGCCGAACCGGTTGACCTTTTGGCAGGGCACCACCGAGCGGCGGAAAATCTGGCGCGCAATCCGCAGGGATTGGTTCCTTCGCTGCAAATTGATGCGTTGATGTTATCCCAATCCCTCGCAATCCTTGAATACCTTGACGAAACCCGCGGCGGCGGTTGGCTGCCAAAGGATGCAGGGCAAAAGGCACGGGTGCGGGCGCTGGCCTACGCGGTGGCAATGGACATCCACCCCATCTGCAACCTGCATGTGGTGCGCCATGCGGTGTCACTGGGTGGCACCACGCTTGAAGGCTGGATGCAGCATTTCATTACAACCGGATTGGCCGGGTTAGAAGGGATGCTGGTGCAAGACCAAACCGGGCGCTTTGCCGTGGGCGATACCGTCAGCCTGGCCGACATCTGCCTTGTGCCACAGGTCTATAACGCCCGGCGCTGGGGGGTAGACATGGCGGCCTTCCCGCACATCGCCAAGATTGATGCAAACCTCGCCACCCTGCCGGCGTTTGCTGCGGCCCATCCTGACAGGGTCAAGCCCAGTGCCTGACGTCCCGCGCGTGACATTCCGACCAGCCTTGTGCATGGTCCGGGAAAACGCCCGGAACCCACGCGCATGAACAACACGGCTGAACCCGATTTCGATCTGCAGGATTTCCTGCCCTACCTGCTTAATCAGGCGGCTGAGGCGGCATCGCAGGGCTTTCAGGACATCTACCGCGACACCTATGCCATAACCCGCACCCAGTGGCGCGTGATGGCGAACCTTGGCAAATTCGGTGCCATGACCGCCCGAGACATCTGCCACATCAGCCATATCGAAAAAACCAACGTCAGCCGCGCTGTGGCCCATCTGGAACGCAAAGGACTTCTGGCCCGCAGCCGTTCCAAGCAGGATCGCCGCGCCGAGATTCTATCGTTGACCGAAAAGGGACAAGCCGCCTTTTTCGATCTTGGCCAACGTGCCGCCGAGTATGATCGCGCCTTGCGAAAGGAACTGGGTGCAAAAGCCACCAAGGATCTGAACCGTCTTTTGCTGGCAATCATCGCAATGCGCGTGAATGGCGGATCGGAAAATGACGACTGACTACAGGTAGGCGGCTGTCAAAAGATCGGGATCGGCCCGCAAACTGGCAGGATCAGATGACAAGCGGACCACCCCTTTGCGAAGCACCACCACTTCGGATGCAAGCGAAAGGGCCACTTCGACGAATTGTTCGACCAGCAAAACCCCCATGCCCCTTGCGGCCATTTCTGCCACAACTTGTGTCAGGCGCTTGACGATCAAAGGGGCAAGGCCCAGCGACATTTCGTCGATCAAGATATAGTGCGGTCGCGCCATCAACGCATGTCCGATGGCCACCATCTGCTGCTGCCCACCCGACAGCGTGCCCGCCACTTGCTGCTTGCGCTCGGCCAGTTCGGGAAAGATCGCATAGACTTCGGCAAGTGCCGCCTGCGCGTCGGTCACCGACAAAAGCGATCCCGCGACGGCAAGGTTTTCGGCGACCGTCAGTTGCGTCAGCACTTGATGGCCTTCGGGCACTGCAGCA
>JANNWD010000341.1:0-6312 GCA_031408315.1 Bacteroidota bacterium | reverse complement strand
AAAAAATACTTTCTTTAAAAGTAAATGGGGTAGCACAACCCTTTAAATACCACGAAACTATTTTAGAAGTAAATCTTACCAAGCCCATATTGCCAAATACAAAAGTTGTGTTTGATATGGAGTTTGAAGCACAAGTGCCATTGCAAATTAGAAGAAGCGGAAGAGATAATCCTACAACTGGCGTACGCTACAGTATGAGCCAATGGTATCCAAAATTATGTGAGTACGATTATGAAGGATGGCATCCTACCCCTTATGTGGCTAGAGAGTTTTATGGTGTTTGGGGCGACTATGATGTTACTATAAATATTGATCCTACTTATAAACTAGGTGGAACTGGTGTGTTACAAAACGCTAATGAAATTGGGTGGGGATACGATGCTGCAAATAGTGCAGAATTAAAACCTGTTTTAAAAATAAAAAGAACTTGGCGTTTTACCGCAAACAATGTGCATGATTTTGTTTGGGCTGCCGATCCAGATTTTAAACACCTCACCAAAAAATTAAAAAATACAACCTTACATGTTATTTATAATTACAAAGCAAATGATGAAAAAAATGATGCAGCATGGGCAACTGTTTTAAGTGCAGCAGCAACATCTTTACCATTTATTGAAGAGAATTTTGGGCAATACCCTTATCCACAATATTCGTTTATACAAGGTGGCGATGGTGGTATGGAATACCCAATGGCGACACTACTTAGCGGTCCAAGTTTGGGTACCGTTTTTCATGAGTGGATGCATAGTTGGTACCAAATGATGTTGGGTACAAACGAAAGTATGTATTACTGGATGGATGAAGGCTTTACAACATTTGCCGAAAATTTGGTTACGAAATTTTACAACAAAAAATCGAATAAGCAACGATACGTAGATATGCTAGCTGCTAAGCCAGATAGCAAACAAATAAAAGATGTATTAGATATTATACCCGAAGATCAAGGCGATAGCTACACAAGTTATTTTGGATTAGCTAAAAGCGGTATAGAAGAACCACTAACCACACATGCCGACCATTTTAATAGTAATGCAGCATATGGTACAGCAGCCTATAGCAAAGGTGCAGTATTTATGGAGCAGCTTGGCTACATTGTTGGTGCAGCAAATAGAGATAAAATAATTATTGATTATTACAATCAATGGAAATTTAAACACCCCAATAGTAACGATTTTATTGTGCTAGCAGAAAAAATTACAGATATAAAATTAGATTGGTATAAGGAGTATTGGGTAAACACAACAAAAACAATTAATTATGCTATTGATAGCCTTTGGGAAGAGAGTGGAATATCTAAAATAAGATTAAAGCGTATTGGGCAAATGCCTATGCCTATTGACTTACGGCTTACATTCAAAGACGGCACTACAGAAATGCACTATATGCCTTTAAATTTAATGTATGGCCAAAAACCAAATGAAAATGCAAAGGAAAAAAGAGTTATACATGATGAATGGAAATGGACACATCCCACATATATTGTAGAATTTCCTCAAAAATTAACTACATTAAAAGCGGTAGAAATTGACCCAAGCAAAAGAATGGCAGACGTGGAAAGAAAAAATAATTTATTAGAATTGAATTGGTAGAATAAATGAATATTGACGTTAGAAAAATTACAATAGAAGAAGTTGCCGAATTATCATCTATAGCAAAAAAAACGTTTTACGATACGTTTGTAAATACTTGTACTGCCGATGATATGCACCATTTTTTGCATGAAAACTATAGCGAAGAAAAACTTTTAGCAGAATTAAATAACTCAACTTATAATTATTTTTTCGCCACAGTAAATAATCAAATTGTTGGTTATTTACTGTTTGCAGAAGAATATCATCATTTGCCTTTAATACAACAATGGAAGGCATTAGAGCTAAAGCGTATTTATGTTTTAACGCAATATCAAGGCAAAGGGATAGCACAAGCCTTAATGAATTATTATTTAGATTTTGCGAAAAAAAATAAGTATGAAGTAGTATGGTTAGGCGTATGGGCACATAACGAAAAAGCTAAAGCCTTTTATGCAAAATACGGTTTTATAGATAGTGGATACACCCATAGTTTTCCTATTGGAAGTACTCCACAAACTGATGTGTGGCTTTGGAAATTTTTAAACTAAAAATAAAGAAGGTTCGTAAAAACGAACCCTCTTGTGTGTGCTTGTATTAAAAAAATATTCTTAATAAGTTTATCTTCCAAAAAATTTATTTACAGCTTCTACTCTATTCCCAACATGTAATTTTTCGTAAATATGGTATACATGTTTACGAACAGTTTCGCTACTTATGCTTAATACATCTGCAATTTCTTTGTACAATAATCCTTTAGACAAATGTGTTAAAATTTCTTTTTCTCTTGCAGATAATGTTGCTAACTCAGCCTCTGCCGTAGCATTAGTTGCAGGTTTGTTTTGAAATGCTGCTACTACTTTTCTAGCAATTTGACTTGTCATTGGAGCTCCCCCATCTAACAATTCGCTAATGCCTTCTAATAATTTTGCCGGGGAAGTTTTCTTCAAAATATATCCATTGGCACCTGCACTTAATGCTTCAAAAATTTTTTCATCTTCATCATAAATGGTACACATCATAAACAGCATATCGGGGTGTTGTGGCTTTAATTCTCTTACCACTTCTATACCACTAATTCCACCTAAACCAATATCCATTAATATTACCCTTGGCTTTAAAATGGGCAACCGCATTAGGGCTTCCTCACCACTGGTGCAGCTTCCCAATAATTGATAATCGGCACTCATTTCAATAATTTGTTCTAAAGCCAATCGTATATCATTATTATCTTCTACTATAGCAACGGGTATCTTCATAAAGCAAATGTTGTATAAAAAAATAAAGAAAACAATACCACAAAGTGGTAATAGAAAAAATTATAAAACGTTGAGCAAAAATTTTTGGTCAAAATAGTTCTCTGGGAAAATTTTATCAACTTCCCAAATATGTGGTTTACAGTTACTTTCAAAAATTTCTTGTGCTAAATCGCCACCTTTTAAGCAAATTAAGCCATAAGGTTGTTTATTATTTGCAGTTCGTTTATTTAAAATCGGTTTGCTCCAGTACCACAAATCTTTTAATGGAGCTACAGCTCTGCTAACAACTACATCAAATTTTTTATTTTTAATTTCTTCAACTCTACTATGTTGTGTAGTAATATTGCTTAAGCCAATAGCATTGGCTACTTCTTTAACAACAGTTAATTTTTTATTTACACTATCTATCAAATGAAAAGGGGTATCAGGGAAAAATATTGCCAGCGGAATGCTAGGAAAACCGCCACCACAACCTAAGTCTACAATTTGCATATTAGGCGTAAAATCAAATTTTGTTGCAATGGTTAAAGAATGTAACACATGGTGCAGATAAAAATTATCCATATCTTTTCTGCTGATGACATTTATTTTACTATTCCAATCGGCATACAACTCTTTTAATGCAGCAAGTTGTTGCAATTGTTTTGGAGTAAAATCGGCAAAATATTTTAAAACTATTTCCAAGCTTTAGATGGTTTTTTAAAAATGCTAAATGCAAATATCAAATAATAAAAAAACATTCCAACATCAAACAATAAAAAGTAGGGAAACAAGTCTATTTCCTTTAATTTTTTCATTCCAAAAAAGTAAACTACTCCCTGTGCAATAAATCGAACACTAAAAGCTATTAAAGCAAACTTCCAATTAAAAAAAGCAATTGAAGAGGCTAGTAAAGGATAAAATAAAAAGTGCGTTAATGCATATACACTCAATAAAAATTTATGCAATGTTTTATAATATTTAGCAGTGCTGTAATGCCTTTTTTTCTGCTTTGTATATTGCTTCCATGTTTTTGCTGGTTCACTTAATGTAAAAGCATCGGCATCTATATTAATTTTTGTATTAACTTTTGTGGCTGCCATATTAATAAACAAATCATCATCTCCACTAGGTACATGGTTGTGTGCACTAAATCCTTTATGCCTAAAAAAAATTGTTTTCTTGTAGCTTAAATTTCTTCCCACACCCATGTAAGGTATACCAGCTAATGCGTATGAAAAATATTGAATAGCCGTATTAAAAGCTTCCCAACGAATTAGTTTATTTAAAAAGCCACTCTTTTTATGAAAAGCTCCATAACCTAAAACAATTTCTGTTTCATCATCATAGCTTTCTTGCATTTTATCTATCCAGAATTCGCTAGCTGGCACACAATCAGCATCTGTTAACAAAACAACTTCATGCTTTGCCGTTTTAATACCAATGCTTAAAGGGAATTTTTTGCCAGGAATAAATTTTGCTTCTTGCTTTAAAAAAATGGGTTGTAGTTGCTTAAATGTTTTTTGAAACTCTTCTAACAAGTATTTAGTATCATCAAACGAGTTATCATCTACCACAATTACTTCATGTGTGGTTTTATATTGCTGTAACAATGCACCAGGCAAATTTTTTGCTAAATTTGCAGCTTCATCTCTTGCACAAATAATTACAGATATAGGATGTGTTTGTGATGTATTTTTGTCTTTCTTTTTATAAAATGCTAATCGTATAAAAAAATATAAAAAATAAAAAACTTGAATAAGGGTTACAAGGCAAGAAAAAATAAAAAGCAGTTGCCCCAATTGGGTTAAGTTCATGCTGCAAAAATAGGCAAACAAATGGCAATAGGCAAAAAGCAATAGGCAAGAGATAAGTGAGAATAAAAATTCAAAATTCGCAATTCAAAAATTCAATATTTTAAATGGCATCACTACAATTTACACTACAAAAAATCGATGATAAAACTAAAGCTAGGGCAGGAGAAATTACTACAGACCATGGTAAAATTCAAACCCCAATTTTTATGCCTGTTGGTACTGTGGGTAGTGTAAAAGCTGTAACACAGCAACAGCTAAAGCAAGATGTAGATGCACAAATAATTTTAGGCAATACTTACCATTTATATTTACGACCAGGTTTAGATGTGTTGGAAGCTGCTGGCGGCTTACATAAATTTAATGGGTGGGATAAACCAATACTAACGGATAGTGGTGGTTATCAAGTTTTTTCATTAGCTAATAATAGAAAACTAACCGAAGAAGGTGCATTATTTCAAAGCCATATTGATGGAAGCAAACATTTATTTACACCTGAAAATGTTATGGATATTCAACGCATTATTGGCGGCGATATTATTATGGCTTTTGATGAATGTCCGCCATATCCAAGCGATTATACTTACGCAAAAAAATCGATGGAGCTAACCCACAGATGGTTGGATAGATGTGTTGAACGATTTAATAGTACACCAGATAAATATGGATATACACAAAATTTATTTCCTATTGTACAAGGCAGTACCTACAAAGATTTACGAATAGCTAGTACAGAATATATTGCCAGCAAAAACGCTACAGGTAATGCTATTGGCGGCTTAAGCGTTGGTGAGCCAACCCAAATGATGTATGATTTTACAGAACTATGTTGCGATATTTTGCCTACACAAAAACCTCGTTATTTAATGGGTGTTGGTACGCCTTGGAATATTTTAGAAAATATTGCATTAGGTGTAGATATGTTTGATTGTGTAATGCCTACTCGTAATGGCCGTAATGCAATGCTTTTTACCAGTAATGGTGTAATTAATATTGATAACAAAAAATGGGAAAAAGATTTTTCGGTAATTGATGATGGTATTGATTGTGAAATGAGTAATTATTATAGCAAAGCCTACCTTAGGCATTTAATGAAAGCTAAGGAATATTTGGGCTATACCATTGCTAGTGTGCATAATTTGGCTTTTTATTTATGGCTAGTAAAACAGGCTAGGGAACACATTTTAGCAGGTGATTTTAGTAGTTGGAAAAGTGAGATGGTTGTTAAATTGCAGCAGAAATTGTAAGGCTTCGGCTTCGCCTTGCGTTTTTAAACACAGAGGTAAAGGAGGTCAAGCATAAATAAGCTAAAGAGTTTTTCTCATTTACCTCTGTGAAACACCTCCGTGAAACTCTGTGGTTAAGAAAAACGGAATTGGCATAAAAATTGAATAAATCAATTATCTTTAATCAGTAAAATAAATACAATATGAACAAGAAATGGTTATTTAGTCTTATCGTTTTTTTAGCTCCGTTTTTAAGTATTGCTCAAACAGCTACAGCGAATAAAGATGCCGCTGTAAATGTATTTGTAACCGATTTTAAAAGCAATGCACTCAATCATGAAATTATTGTTTTTAAAAGTAAAGTAACTGCAAAAGAGTATCAGGGCTTAACCGATAGTACTGGTAAATTTACTTTACGCTTACCTGTTGGTGATACGTACGAAGTGTTAATTTGGGGATTTAATGA